>DAHVAR010000118.1 GCA_027314515.1 Actinomycetota bacterium | reverse complement strand
GGGACGCGCGCCGGTGCTGCCAGGACCTCGGAGGAACCGCCCTTGCGCACTGTCAGGCCGCCGCGACCGCGCACTTCCACCGAGTCCGTCATCAGGTCAAGCAGGACCGCGGTGTGCTCGTCGACGCCGAGAATCGCCGCTTTATCCGGCAGCTCGCGTTCCAGCATGTCGAGCCGGCGCGCGCCCAGGTAGCAGTACCTGGTGTCATGAGCGCCACCCTCGGCATTGTCGTAGTGCGGGATCACGGCCACCGAGAGCCCGGCGGCGGCCAGCAGGTCCAGGCCGGCCAGCCAGTGCGGGTCGGCGCCCGCCTTGTAGATCTCGTAGACCGGCAGCGCCACCAGCCCGGCGGTCGCCGCCGCAGCCGATGCCAGCACAGTGACGCCGGTCCCCGCGGCCACGCGTTCGCGCAGAGCCTCGCCCATTGCTGCGGCGTGCCACCGCCGCAGTGCATACGAGGGACTTCCCGGCCCGGCAAACACCCAGCCGGCGGTCCGCAGGCGGGCCAGCGCGCGGCGGCCGGCTTCGCCGCTACCCTCGACCTCCGGCAGGAGGTCTACGTCGATGCCGACGCTGCCGGCAAAGTACGCCCGGGCGCGCGCTGACACATCTGCCGCATTCTCCTGGAACTGATACGGGGTATCCAGCAGCACCGCATCGGCCGGGCCGGGCATCCGGGAGATGACATCCTTGTGCACGGTGACCATCGTCGGGCTGGTTTCCCCCGAGCCTATGATCACCAGCATCCGGCCAGCGGCGGGCTTCATCGCCAGGCACCTCCATCGAGACGGTGAGCCGGTCGTCTGCCCGCGCTGCCAACTTCGGCGTCAGGCCCGCCAGGGTCTCCGCGACCGCGGCAGGCCACTTTCAGTGCACTTTAGTCTTCTTTTAGCACCGGGGCGAGCGGCCGCCGCCTGGCTACCGGCATGGCGGCCGGGCTCTTCGCTACTGCCGAGTTGTCCGGTGCGGCGCGAGCAGCGCGTGCTGATCAGCCAGCCCGGCTGCGGGTTCGGGGTCGGCATGGACGAGCGCTGCCGACAACCGGGGCAGGGCATGCAGCAGCCCGTGCTCGGCGGCCACGGCGACCCGATGCCCGTCAACGACTGTGGCGTCGGCGCGGATCAGGATCTCGCACTCGGCACGCAGCTGATGCCCGATCCAGCGCAGCCGGACCTCCCCCACATCCAGAACCCCTGGCACCTCCCGCAGCGCATGCTCGGCAGTGTCCAGCAGAGCCGGGTCCACCGCATCCATCAGGCGGCGGTACACCTCCCGGCCGGCCTGGCGGAGGACGGCCAGGATGGCAACGGTGATGAGCAGCCCGATGACCGGGTCAGCCCAGGCCCAGCCCAGCGCCATGCCGCCGACGCCCAGCAACACCGCAAGCGAGGTGAACCCGTCGGCACGGGCATGCAGCCCGTCGGCTACCAGGGCCGCCGAGCCGATCGTGCGCCCGACCCGGATACGGTACGTGGCCACCAGCTCGTTGCCGGCGAACCCGGCCACGGCAGCGGCGGCGACGGCCAGCAGGTTGCTGACCGGATGCGGGCTGGCCAGCCGGGACACTGCCGCCCACCCGGCCGCGACGGCCGAGGCCGCCATGAGCAGCACGATGACGACGCCGGCCAGATCCTCGGCCCGGCCGTAGCCGTAGGTGTAGCGGCGGTTCGGCGAACGCCGGGCGGCCACGAACGCGACGGCAAGGGGAACCGCAGTGAGGGCGTCAGCGGCGTTGTGCAGCGTGTCACCCAGCAGCGCCACCGACCCGGAAAAAGCCACCACCACCGCCTGGACGCCCGCGGTGAACGCCAGGACCGCCAGCGAGATCCACAGCACGCGCATGCCCTGCGCGCTGGCCTCCATTGCCGCGTCGACCTTCCCGGCGGCCTCATGCGAATGCGGCCTCAGCACGTGCCGGATGCGGCCTTGCATCCGCCGGCGATCGCCCTGATCCCCATGATCATGGTCATGATGGCGATGCCGGTCACCGTCCGTCGGGTCATGCTCATCGTGATGATGGAAACCTGCGCCGGTCATGCCAGCCAGCCTGCCCGGAAAGTCCCATTGCCGCACATCGACAACAACCAGCCTTGCGCAGCTGCGCAAGCATCGCAGCGAACGCTAGGGCGCCGCCACTTCAGCCCCGTCAGGTAGCCGGGGCATCGCCGCTGCCGGAGTGGAAGACCCGGCTGGCGAGGAAGTCGCCGGGCTCGAACCGCATCAGGTCATCCTTGGATACCGGGGCGCCGGACTGCTGGACGAGCCGGCTGGCGTGGCGCAGCCGCGCGCGTTCCACGGCGTTGCGGACGCTGCGCGCGTTGGCAAACCTGGGCTGCCCGGACCGGCGGCCGAGATAATCGCGGAAGGTAGTGCCGGCGGCCGGCGAGAGGCGGTAGCCAGCCTGGCCGACCATCAGGAGCCCGATCTGCTCCAGTTCGTCGAGTGTGTAACCAGGGAAGTGGATGTGGTGCGCGATGCGGGAACTCATGCCCGGATTCGCCTGGAAAAAGGTGTCCATCCTGTCCTTGTAGCCAGCCAGGATAACCACCAGATCGTCCCGCTGGTTTTCCATTACCTGGAGCAGGATCTCGATGGATTCCTGCCCGTAGTCCCGCTCGTTGTCCGCCCGGTAGAGGTAGTAGGCCTCGTCGATGAACAGCACGCCGCCCATGGCCCGCTTCAGGACCTCTTTGGTTTTAGGCGCGGTATGGCCGACATACTGGCCGACGAGTTCGTCCCGGCCGACCGCGACCAGGTGGCCCCGCTCCAGATAGCCGAGGCGCTTGAGCAGATCGGCCATCCGGAGCGCGACGGTCGTCTTCCCGGTACCGGGGTCGCCGGTGAAGGACATGTGCAGGCTGGGCCGGCCGGCGGTCAGCCCGAACCTGGCGCGCTCCGCGTCGACGAGCAGCAGTGCCGCGATCTCGCGGATCTTCGTCTTGACCGGGGCCAGGCCGACGAGTTCCTGCTCCATAGCGTCGAGGACCTCATCGATCCCCGAGACCTGGCGCGCCGTTGCCAGATCGACGACCGCATCGTCGGGCTCCGGCTGGCAGGCACGGCCGCCCAGCGCGCCCCCGCCGTCCGCTGACGGCGCTGACCGCGATGACAGCGCAGCGGGCGCGCCGGCGCCGAACGCGATGCGGGGATGGCCGTCTGACGCCACTATCTCGCCTCCTGGTAACGCGCGCCCGCCGGGCGCTCGGTTGCGTAGGAGTGGGTCGTGTAGCGGACGCGCCGGTCGGCGGTTTCCTGCCGGTCGAGCCGGAATCCCGGCTCGTCGGGCGGCCGGTTGACGATGAATGACAGCGCGACCGTCTGACGTCCCCTGGCCGCGTCATAGGCATTAACCCGGATGTAATGCCGGGGATATGCTCTGCGGCATTCATTCACCTCGTACAGCACGGCTGCGGCATCGTGCAGGTCGAACATCGGCAGGCCCCACATGTCCCAGTAGGTATTGCGCGGGTGCGGGTCATCGGTGAACTCCACCGACAGCGGCCAGCCCTGGCCGAGCGCCCGCTGGATCTGAGCCTTGATCTCGTCGTCAGACAGGTCGGGCAGGTAGGAAAAAGTGCCCTGGGTGATACGCACGGTTGTTCCCCTCACCGGCTCGTGGGCATGGCGACAGCGTCAGGCGTGTCGGTGGACTCGTAGTTGAACGTGATGTCGCCCCAGGTGGCCAGGGCGACGTCCAGCTCACGGCAGTGCTTGGCGGCTGCCTTGAGGATCTGCTCGCCCTCGGCGAAGTAGTCGCGGCCCTCGTTGCGGGCCTTGACCATCGCCTCCACGGCGACCCGGTTGGCGGTCGCGCCCGCCGCTATGCCCATCGGGTGGCCGATGGTCCCGCCGCCGAACTGCAGGATGACGTCCTCGCCCAGGTAGTGCAGCAGCTGATGCATCTGGCCAGCGTGGATGCCGCCGGACGCCACCGGCATGGTGCCCGGCAGCGAGCCCCAGTCCTGGTCGAAGTACAGGCCCTTCACCGGGTCGGCCGGCACGTAGCCGAGCCGCAGCGTGTCGTAGAAGCCGGCGATCGCGTTCGGATCGCCTTCGAGCTTGCCCACCACCGTGCCGGCGTGGATGTGATCGACTCCCGCCAGGCGCATCCACTTGGAGATGACCCGGAAGCTGACCCCGTGGTTCTTCTGCCGGGTGTAGGTGCCGTGTCCGGCCCGGTGCAGGTGCAGGATCACTCCGTTGTTCCTGGCCCACCTGGCGAGCGACTGGATCGCGGTGTAGCCGGTGGTGAGGTCGACCATGACCACCACGCTGCCGAGTTCCTTCGCGAACTCGGCCCGCTCGTACATGTCCTCCATGGTCGCCGCGGTGACATTAAGGTAGTGGCCCTTGACCTCGCCGGTCTCCGACTGAGCCCGGTTAACCGCCTCCATCGTGAAAAGGAACCTGTCGCGCCAGCGCATGAACGGCTGGGAGTTGATGTTCTCGTCGTCCTTGGTGAAGTCCAGTCCGCCGCGCAGCGCCTCGAACACGACCCGGCCGTAATTCCGCGCTGACAAGCCGAGCTTCGGCTTGGTCGTCGCGCCCAGCAGCGGCCGTCCGTACTTGTTCAGGTACTCCCGCTCCATGACGATCCCGTGCGCCGGGCCCTGGAACGTCTTGACGTAATGCAGCGGGATGCGCATGTCCTCCAGCCGCAATGCCTTCAGCGCCTTGAAGCCGAACACGTTGCCGATGATCGACGAGGTAAGGTTGGCAATCGACCCTTCTTCGAACAGGTCGATGTCGTATGCGATGCGGGCGATGTACTGGCCCTCGTTGCCGGGCACCGGCTCGACCGAGTAGCACTTGGCCTGATAGTTGTCATAGGCCGTCAGCCGGTCGGTCCAGACTACCGTCCAGGTCGCCGTCGATGACTCGCCCGCAACGGCTGCGCCTGCCTCCTCCGGCGGCACGCCAGGCTGCGGGGTAATGCGGAACGCAGCAAGTACATCGGTGGGCTTCGGCTGGTAGTCCGGCTTCCAGTAGCCCATCTCCGCGTACGGGATTACACCCGCATTCCAGCGTTCGGTCACTAGGGTCCTCCTTGCTCGAGATGTCTAGCCGAACGCCACCGAGTCTGCGTGCTGGATTGATCTAAGGTCAATCAAGTATTCTCAGCAATCGTCAACTAAATATTTAACTAAAGGAGTGACCGGGACGATGCCCGCACAGGCACGACGTGGCAACTGACGCGCGGCTGCGCGCGCTGGTAGCGGTAGCTGACACCGGCTCCGTGCACGCGGCGGCGGACCGGCTCATGGTCACCGACTCAGCGATCTCAGCGGCCATTGCCGCGCTGACCCGCGAGGTCCGCGTCCCGCTGCTGGAACGGCAGGGCCGCGGGCTGCGGCTGACCCCGTCAGGACTCACCTACGCGGGTTACGCGCGCGCCATCCTCGGGATGCACGATGAAGCACTCGCGGCCGCCCGCGGGGACGCCGACCCGGAGCACGGCCGGGTGCGGGTCGCGGCCGTCACGACTGCGGCGGAGCACATCGTGCCCCCGCTGCTCACGACCTTCCGCGCTCGTCACCCAGGCGTCGAGATATCGCTCGAGGTCGGTCCCAGCGACCACATCTGGGGGCTGCTCAGCGAGTGGCGCGCTGACCTGGTGATCGCCGGCCGGCCGCCCCGTTCCCTGGCCGCCGCGATCCGCGCGATCCGGCCGAACGCCCTGGTGGTGGTCGGCGCGCCGGGAACGCCGGGGGCGCCAGGGGCGCTGAGCTTGACCTGGCTGATGCGCGAGGCCGGCTCGGGCACCAGGGCGACTTGCGAGGCGCTGCTCGCCAGCCTGGACGCGGACCCGCCCACGCTGACTCTGGGCTCAAACGGCGCCGTCGTGGCCGGGTCGGTCGCCGGACTCGGGGTGACCCTGGTCTCCCGCGACGCTGTCACCAGGGCACTAGCCGCGGGAGATCTGGTGGAGCTGGCCGTGCCGCACACTCCTATGTCGCGCCCCTGGCACGCGGTCACCCGCCCCCGCGCGACCGCCGTGGCAGAACTCCTGGTGAGGCATATGCTCACCGCGGATGAGCCGGCCGGCCGGTCGTGGCGCGAGCCCCGGAAGCGCCGGGCTTCGCCCGTGCGCTCCGCCGGCAGCGGGACGTGATCCGGCAGGCGAGGAAGCGCAGCTAAGCCCGGCCGCGGGGAGGGTCAGGCCCTGGCTGCCCTGGCCGCATCGGGACGGTGACGGTCACTGTCGTCCCGACGCCTGGCCGGGATGTCACCGCGATGCGGCCGCCGACAAGATCCGCGCGTTCGGCCATGCTGCGCATCCCGTAGGACACGTCATCGTCCTGGCGCGCGGCCAGATCGAATCCCTGCCCGTCGTCGGTCACGCGCATCGTTGCGCCGGACTCCCCGCAGTTCAATTCGACCCGCGCCCGCGAGGCCCTCGCGTGCTTGACGACGTTCTGCAAGGCCTCTTGCGCGATCCGGTACAGGGCGATCTTCACATGATCCGGCAGCCCGCAGTCGGAGCCCGTCACGGTCACCCGGACCTGGGCAATTGACCGGGCGAGGCTCGCCAGCGCATCGGCAAGGCCGAGGTCCTCCAGGACGGGCGGCCGCAGGCCCCAGATGGCGGCGTGGGCTTCATCCAGTGTCAGCTCCGTCAGCTGGCGGGCGCGCGCCAGTTCGGACGCCGTGAATGTATCCGCACCTCCGATCGCCCCCACCGCTGCGTCCAGGTGGAATGCGAGGCTTACCAGTCGCTGAGTGATCCCGTCATGGATGTCGCTGGCGAGCCTGCGCCGTTCTGCTTCCTGGGCGGCGATGACCTGCTCAGCGAAACGTTCCGCTGCCTGCTCCCTGGTCGCCAGCTGGCGGTGCAGCCGGGCCTGGTGCATCGCGGCGGCCACGAGGCTTCCGATGGAGCTCAGCAGCCGGACGTCACGGTCGGTAAAGTCACGGCGCTGGCGGGTGTGCACGTTCAGCACGCCTACCAGGCCCGCCAGGCGGCTTTCCATCGGCACCGAGGCCATCGAGGTATAGTCACGGCCGCCTAGCTCGGGAAAGTACCGGTACCGCGCATCTGTCTCCTTGTGCTCGGTGATGACGGCGGGCTTGTGATGACTTGCCACCCAGCCGCTCACGCCCTCGCCCAGCGGGAGATGTATCCGGCCCACCTGGCGATCGAACGGCGGCGTCGCGCCGGTCAGCGTCAGCGCGCCGCCCGCGTCGTCGAGTACATGGACGAAGCAGACGTCGGTTGCGGTGGCAGCCACGATGAGCCGCGCCACGCTGGCCGCGAGCGGGCCCAGGTCAGGGCCGGCCGAGATGGCCTCGATGATGCCGACCAGCAGAGCGTTCTCCCGCTCCGGGTCGGCCAGCCCGAGTCCCTGGCCGGCCGCCGCCGGCAGGCTCACCGGAATACCCCCTCGCGGAGCGCGGCGGCCACGGCCCCGGCTCGGTCGCTGACGCCGAGCTTGCGGTAGATCGAACTGGAGTGGCTCTTGACTGTCTCCTCGCCGATGACCAGCCGGCTCGCGATGGCGCGATTGGACAGGCCGGCGACGATGAACCCGAGGACCTCGCTCTCGCGCTGGCTCAGGCCCAGCCGCGCTCCCGGCCAGAACTCTCCGCTGTGCAGCCGGGCCGCTGAGCTGGCGACCCTCCCGGCCAGCGTGGTGTCGACGACCGTCTCGCCCGCGTGGACCATCTCCAGGGACGTCACCAGCTCCTCGCCGCCGACCCGCTTGAGCAGGTAGCCGGCCGCGCCGACGCGGAGCGCCTGGTAGAGGTACTGCTCGTCCTCATAGACGCTCAGCAGCAGGACACGGCGCTGCGCGTGCAGCTCGATGAGCTGCCGGCAGAGGTCAAGGCCGCTGGATCCGCGCAGCCGTACATCGCAGAGCACGACGTCCGGGTCGAGTGCGCTCACCACCCGCCGGGCTTCCTCTGCGCTGGCTGCCACGCCCACGACCCGGATCCGCCCGGCGAACCGGGCCAGCATCGCCTTCAGCCCTTCGAGCACCATCTCGTGGTCATCGACCAGGACAACGCGGACAGGGCGGGCATTCATGACGACACGATAGGAGGTAACCGGCGGTGCCGCCAGGGCCATTGCGCCTTCCCCCGCTGGTCCCCCCTGCCGGGGGATCCGCGCCGGATGCCCAGGTCAATAGCTTGACACCGGAACAAGCTCACGCCGAGCCGCCAACCGGAAGGGGCACGATGCCGCACAAGCTCTTGCGCGTGCACCGCGCAGACGCCATGGGCGCCGCAGGACGCCGGCCGGTCATGATCGCGATCGCGGGCGACAGCGCGGCGGGCAAGACGACGATCACGTCCGGCCTGCTGAGGGCTCTTGGCCCGGACCGGTGCGTGGCGGTCTGCGTGGACGACTACCACCGCTACGACCGGGACGAGCGCAGGGACCTGCCATTCACTGCCTTGCATCCCGACTGCAATCACGTCGACATCATGGAGCAGCATCTTCAGCTGCTGGCCACCGGCCATCCGGTACTCAAGCCTGTCTACGACCATCACACCGGGAAACTGACCAGGCCCGAGTACGTGCAGCCGCGGGAGTTCGTCATCGTGGAGGGCTTGCTGCCCCTCCATACCAAGCTCATGGCGGCATGTTTCGACGTCACCGTCTTCCTCAACCCGCCCGAGGAGATCCGCCGGGACTGGAAGATCAGGCGGGACACCACGCAGCGCGGCTATAGCAGGGATCAGGTCCTCTCCGAGCTTGGCCGTCGTGAGACCGAATCCGCGGCCTTCATCCGCCCCCAGCGCCAGCGCGCGGACATCGTGGTGCGCTTCGCTCACGTCGAGCAGCGCCGCGACCCGCCGGGCACGCCGCTGTCAGCCGAGATCGTGCTGCGACCCACGGTCCGGCACCCGGACCTGAGCACGATGCTGGCCGACAGCGGGCAGCCGATGCATCTCAAGCTGAGCCGGGACGAAGACGGACGGCCGGTCGATACCCTGCACGTCCACGGCTATGTGCCGCGCGAGGACAGCCACATGCTGGAGAAGGCGATCTGGGCGCAGCTTGGCACCGACACCGGGCTGCCCTGTTACCTGGGCGAGCTGGACGGCGGCAGGCGCAGCGAGCCGCTGGCGATTACCCAGCTGCTGCTTCTCTACCACATGCTGGAGGCGGCCAGATGACCGGCCCGCAGTCGCTCGCGAGGCCGGTTCAGATCGTGGGGTCGGCCCTCGCGGCTGACTTCGCCAGGCTCGGCGAGGACTGCCGGGACCTGGAGAAGGCCGGCTGCGAGCTCATCATCGTGCACGCTGAGGCGACCGCGCACCTGCACCGGGTGCTGGCGGCGATCGGCGACGCGGGCGCGCGGGCCGGGGTGGCACTCAACCCGGCTACCCCGCTAGATGCCGTCACGCACGTTCTCGACCTGGTGAGCCTGCTCCTGGTGATGACGGTCAATCCGGGTTTCGGCGGCCAGCCGTACCTTCACGCGATGGAACCCAAGATTGCCGCCGCGCGCCGGCTGATCAGCCACGCGGACCACGTGATCGAGCTGGAAGTGGACGGAGGGATCGGCATGGCCACGGCCGGACGCGCGGTCAGCGCAGGCGCCGACGTGCTCTGCGCGGGCGCCGACGTGCTCTGCGCGGGCAGCGCGCTCTTCAGTCATCCGGGGGGCGCTGCCGCAGCCGTCACCGAGTTGCGCGCCGCCGCTGACGGCGGTGCCAGCTGACGGCGCCGCCAGCCGTCCAGCCGGCGGCTGACCTCGCACCCCTGCCCGGCGATGTGGATGAGCAGGCAGTGATCACGATCCGGATGCTGGCTGCCGACATGGTGCAGGCTGCCGGCTCGGGCCATCCTGGCCGGACCGGGATCGCCGGCGACGACGTAGCCGGGCGGTTTACGGCATACGGCTGGCAGGTGCAGCGAGTCGCCGACGGCAACGACCTGAGCGCCGTGGACGCCGCGCTGCGATCAGCCACAGCCGACGACGGCGCCCCCGCGCCCGGCCCGGTGGTGCTGGCCCGGCTTGGCATCAGCCCGGAGCGGATTCGCGCTGCGGCGCTGGACGTCATGGCAGCAGTGGTACCGGACCAGCGAAGGGAGAGCCGCTCGTGACCGGCCAGACCGAATTGTCGTGCACTGCCTCGGCCATGGTGGCCGCCGGCAAGGGGATACTCGCCGCGGACGAGAGCACGGCCACGATGTCGTCCCGGCTCTGCGCGGCCGGGGTGGCACCCACGGAGCAGAACCGGCGCGCGTACCGGGAATTGCTGGCCACCACTCCCGGCCTGGCCGAGGGGATCAGCGGAGTCATCCTCTGCGACGAGACATTCCGGCAGTCGACATCTGATGGCCGGCCGTTCCCGCTCGCGCTGGCCGAGATCGGCATGCTGCCCGGCATCAGGGTCGACTGTGGCGCCAGGCCACTGGCGGCGGCGCCGGGCGAGACCGTCACCGAGGGCCTGGATGGCCTGCGCGAGCGCCTGGCTGACTACGCGGCATCGGGAGCAAGGTTCGCCAAGTGGCGCGCGGTCATCGTGATAGGGAACGGGAAGCCGAGTGCCAGGGCCCGCCGGGCTAACGCGCACGCGCTGGCGCGCTATGCGGCCCTGTGCCAGGAGGCGGGCATCGTGCCCATCGTTGAGCCCGAGGTGCTGATGGATGGCGGGCATTCGATGGCGGCCTGCGCCGAGGCGACCGCGACGACGCTGGTCAGCGTCTTCGGCGAGCTGGCCGACGCCGGGGTGGAGCTGGCCGGAATCGTGCTCAAGCCGAACATGGTGCTGCCGGGTCAGGCGTGCCCGGAGAGCGCGAGCTCGCGGCAGGTCGCGACGGCGACTGTCGGCACGCTGCGCGGCGTCGTCCCTGACGACGTGGCCGGGATCGCCTTCCTGTCGGGCGGCCAGAGCCCGGCTCGGGCTACCGAGAACCTGGCCGCGATGCAGCGGTTCGATCTGCCCTGGCCGCTCACGTTTTCCTTCGGCCGGGCGCTGGTCGACCCGGCGCTGGCGGCCTGGCAGGGCAAGCCGGAGCGGGTCGCGGCC
Organism: Actinomycetota bacterium; assembly: GCA_027314515.1. Classification (GTDB taxonomy): domain Bacteria; phylum Actinomycetota; class Actinomycetes; order Streptosporangiales; family Streptosporangiaceae; genus JAJYUU01. The sequence goes on along the minus strand of DAHVAR010000118.1, from coordinate 32,204 downwards.
GGCCAGGACGCCCTGGCTGCCCGTGTGCTGTGCAATCGGGCGGCCCTGCTGGCCGCGTGAAATCCGGCCGTAGCGAATACCTGGGATCTTGCTGCCCTCTCGACCTGCCCAGGTGCGTGGCGACCGTCACCTGCCGTGCGCCACTGCCAGGCAGCCAGGTCAGCGTGTCTATCGAGGCACGGATCCGCAGGTCGTCAGTGATGCTGCCCGGCCGGCGACGGCAGGTCTTCCAGCCGGGGAAGGGGGGGATCCCTCGCCAGCGGCCAGTTTGCGGCCGCGGAGGCTGGCGCTGCGCAGTTTCGCGACGTAGTGTCACCTCACGCTCAGATGAGGCGTTCCCGGGCGGCATTGACTGCCGGGATGACGGGCCGGAGTACCGGACCTGAAGGGATGGCTCGTGGCGCGGCGGGAAACGGCAGAGCTGAACCAGCTGCATGCTCGCGTGTGTAAGGCGCTGGCCGATCCGAACCGCCTGCTCATCATCAACGAACTGCGGGAAGGGCCGCGCTCGGTTGGTGACATCGCCGCGGCGCTGCGCATTCCGCAGCCGAATGTCAGCCGGCACCTGGCGCTGCTGCGCGACCGGGGCTTCGTCACGACCGAGCGGTTCGGCAGCAGTGTCCACTACCGGCTGACGAGCCCGAAGATCCTGCATGCCGTGGACCTGCTGCGCGAGTTCATGGCCGAGGAGCTGGGCGCCAGTCCTGCGCCGCGGCTGCTGGCGGCGACGCCGGCCGGCGGTCCGGGATAACGCCCGGCCGCGCCGGCCATCGGCCGGCAATTGCTCGCTGCCGCCCGTTGCTAGACTTGATCAGGCATTTCTACCGAAAGGACACGCACCGCAGTGGCCCGCGTTGACGCAGCGGAGATTTCGGAGCTGCATGCTCGCGTGTGCAAAGCCATCGCGGACGGCAAGCGGCTGCAGATCATTAACGAACTGCGGGACGGCCCGCGCACTGTGGGCGAACTGGTCGCCGCGCTCGGAGTCTCCCAGGCGAACGCCAGTCAGCACCTTGCCATCCTGCGGGACCGGGGCATCGTGGCTGCCCGCCGCTCCGGCGTCAACGTCGAGTACTCGCTCACCAGCATGAAGATCGTCCAGGCGGTCGATCTGCTCTGCGAGTTCATGCACGAGCAGGCCGGCACCCGGCGCTCGCTGGCCGGCTGACCCCCGGCTGACCCCCGCCCAGGCCGGCAGACCCCTGTTGTCAGGCGCCGCCCGGCGTGCCGGGGAACCGGAACGTCGCCAGGTCCAGCTTGGGCTGCACAGTCCGCAGCGAATTGAGGAAGCCGACCGCATCGCTCGCGCAGAGCCGCCACGATTGGTGGTCAGTGAAGCTGCGAAGGTGCAGGCTCTCCCCCCGGCTGGCCGGGGCGCCGCAGGCGGCGCAGCGGCCGGTGGCGGCCAGGACAAGGTGCCCGGTCAGCCGATCCCAGCAGGCTGAGCAGGTCAGGCCGGAGTCGTCACGCAGGTCGGGAACGCCGGGGTGAAAGACGAACCGGACTCCGGCGGCTGGCCCTGCCAGGAAGCTGCCGCACCCGTCGCACCTGACGTCGTGGATCGTCACGCTAGTCGCCTGCCAAACTAATCTCGGCGTAACACTGGACAAACCCAGGCGTCAGATATAAGCATATGTGCAATCTCGAATGTGTCCTACGTCTCACCGAGCCTACCCCGAAGGGGATCCCGTGTCCGACGCGCCCGTTCCAGTGGCTGACCAGGTACTCGACTGTACCGGGATGGCCTGCCCGTTGCCGGTGGTCAAGACTTCGCAGGCGATCAAGAAGATCGAGGCGGGTCAGGTTCTCGAACTGCTGGCTACCGACCCCGGAGTCGAGCCGGACATGAAGGCCTGGACCGGCCGCACCGGCAACGAACTGCTCGGCATCGCCAGGGAAGGCGACGTGTTCCACGTCCTGATCCGGCGGACGAGGTAGGCGGGACGATGTGGTCCGGAGACTTCGATTCCAAGATCCTCTACGTGCACACCCACGGGATCAGCGACCCTGGCAGGTCGGCTACCCCGTTCTTCCTCGCGGCCTCGGCGGCGGCGATGGAGTGCGAGGTCATGATCTACTTCACGATGTACGGGCCGACGCTGCTGCGCAAGGACATCGTGGACAAGATCGGCCCGAAGGGAGAGGTGGGGCAGCCGCTGCGCTACTTCATCGACCAGGCGACCAGCCTGGGGGTGCGGCTGCTCATCTGCCAGCCGTCGCTCGACCTGAATGATCTGCGGATCGACGAGCTTATCGACGGGGTCGAGATGATCGGCGGAGCCGCCTTCAACGACCTGGCCATCAACGCCGACGCAGTCATCAGCTTCTAGGCGCCCGCGATGACCACTACCGACGCCGCCAAGCCGGACGCGCACTACAAGGCTCCGCAGGTAGCCGGGTATGCCGATGTGCCGTATGAGGAGAAGGCCAGGCTGTTCGACCTGGTCAAGAGTGACCTGCGGTTCGGCGACTACCTCTACGGCTGTTACGAGTGCGGCATCTGCGTGGCCGCCTGCCCGTCGGCCCGGTTCTACGACTTCAGCCCGCGCCGGATCGCCCAGGCGGCGGCCAGGGAGGACGTCGAGCTCATCTACCAGCAGATGCAGGAGGACATCTGGGAATGCTCCCAGTGCTTCTCCTGCCTGCGCTGCCCGCGCGGCAACAACCCCGGCGGCATCATCACGATCATGCGGGAGGTGGCCGTCAGCAACGGCCTGGCCTCCGCGAGGGAAGCACTCGCGGGCTACTCCCGGATCATCTACAAGATCATGTCCACCGGAACCCAGGTGTCGCCGGACATGCTCCAGCCAGACGCGTTCCCCGACTGGGGCCCGGAAACCGGCGACGTATCCGCCAACCTGGACCTCTGGCGGCGGGCGCTGCCCCCCGAGACGCTGCACACCACCACCACCGGCTGGGCCGTCAGCGACCGGACTCTCATCGAGCTCTACCTGATCTGGCTGCACACCGGCTCGCTCGACATGATCGCCGAAGTCGACGCCAGCCTGCATGCCATCCTCCAGGAACTGATGGAGGAACGACTGGAAGACGAAGGGATCGAGCTGTGACCATCCCTATCGAGGCGCTCAAGCGCAAGAAGGAGCATTTCGACCGCGGCGAGGATCGCCGGGCCCTTGCGGACCCGCGAGCCGAGCTGCTGGACCTGGAGGCCCGCGGCGAGCTGGTGGTGCAGAAGATCGACCGCGACGTGGTCACGGTGCCCACCAAGTACGGCCGGGACAAGCGGATCCAGAAGGCGCACCTGTGGCACCACAAGTCGTGCGGCCAGTGCGGCCACATTCCCGGCTACTCCACCTCGATCTTCTGGGTAATGCGCAAGCTCGGCTACGACTACCACGACCCGAAGGACCAGACCAGCTGCACCGCCTGGAACTACTACGCCAGCGCCACCTCCAACACCGCCGCCCAGGCCGCGGTGGCGGTGCGGAACTTCGCGGCAGCCAATGAGACCGGCTTCTTCCCGCTCATCCACTGCGGCACCTCCTACGGGCACTACAAGGAGGTGCGGGAGGAACTGATCCGCCATCCCGAGCTGCGGGCGGAGGTACGGGAGATCATGGCCAAGCTCGGCAAGCAGCTGGTACTGCCGGAGGAGATCGTCCACTACTCCGAGTGGTTCTACGCCCTGCGGCACGAGATCGCGGCCCGGCAGGTGCGCGACGTATCCCAGGTGAAGGTCACCGTCCACCCCGCGTGCCACTACTACAAGCTGGTCGAGGGCGACGCCATCTACGACCCCGACGTCTACGGCGGCCAGCGCACCGCCGTGGTGACCGGGCTGGCCCAGGCCCTCGGCGCGGACGTGCGCAACTACTCCACCTGGTTCGACTGCTGCGGCTTCGGCTTCCGGCACATCCTGGTCCAGCGCGACTTCACCAGGTCATTCGCCACCCTGCGGAAGATCGAGGTAATGAAGGAGGAGGCAGACCCGGACGTCGTCCTCACGCACGACACCGGCTGCGTCACCACCCTCGACAAGAGCCAGTTCGCTGCCCGTGCGCACGACCGTAACGTCGGGGTCGGCGTGATGAGCGAAGCCCAGTTCGCCGCGCTGGCCATGGGCGCCCACCCGTACAAGGTCTGCCAGCTGCACTGGCACTCAGCGGATTACCGGCCGGTGCTGGAAAAGATGGGCATCGACTGGGAGCAGGCATGGGCCGAATTCCAGGCCGACCTCAAGCGCCTTGAAAGAGGCGAGAAGCAATTCCTCGACTGGGATGACGTCGACAGCTGAGCCGTCCAGGACGAACCAGCAGCTCACGATATTTGAGGGGAACGAATGTCCGCAGACACGGTAGCCGTCATCGGCGGCGGACCCGGCGGCCTCCGCGCGGCCGACGCCATCACGGAGATAGGCGGCAAGGTCGTGCTCATCGAGCAGCGCGACTTCCTGGGCGGTACTCCGATCGCGGAGAACTACGCAGGCCTGACCCCGCACGGCGAGCCGGCCCGCCCCCAGATCGAGCGGATGATCGAGGCCGTGACCAGCCATCCGGACGCCGACGTGCGGCTCGGCTCGGTGGTCACGGCGCTGTCCGGCGAGCCGGGCGCGTACACGCTCACCGTGCGCGGCCCGGCCGGCGACCAACTGGTGGAGTGCGGCGCGATAGTGCTCGCGACCGGCTTCACCCACTTCGACCCCGGCCGGGAAACGCAGCTTTACGGGTACTACGAGTACCCCGACGTCGTCACTTTGCCGGATCTGGAGTCCATGCTGTCGCAGCACCAGGTGGTGCGCCCGTCGAACGGCCAGCCGCCGGAGCGGGTCTGCTTCATCCAGTGCGTCGGCAGCCGGGATCGCCACATCGGGAACGAGTACTGCTCCAAGGTATGCTGCGGAGTCGCCTCCAAGGAGGCCATCGAGATCCGTCAGCTGCTCCCCGGTTCCAAGGTCTACATCTTCTACATCGACATGCGGATGTACGGCTACTGGGAGAACGAGATCTACTGGCCCGCCCAGGAGAAGCACCACGTCCAGTACGTCAAGGGAATGATCACCGAGGTCATCGCCAAGGGCGACCGCCTGCTGGTGCGCGGTGAGGACACGACCATGGGCCGCCCGATGGAACTCGAGATGGACCTGGTTGTGCTGTCGGTCGGGATGGAGCCGTCGGCCGGCACCAAGCAGATGGCCAGGGTGCTCGGCGTTGCCCAGAACAAGTACGGCTTCATCCATGCCGTGGGCGGCCCGCTCGACACGGTATCGACCAGCCGTGCGGGCATCTTCGCGTGCGGGGCGGCACTCGGCCCGGCCGACCTGGAGGACACCGTGTCCTCGGCGGCGGGCGCGGCGATGAAGGCGGTCGGCTTCCTGCGGCGCCGCGCCGCCGTGAGCGCGGACTGACCGGGTTGGCACCAATGACAGGGGCCGTCGTCGACACTCTTAGCGCTCAGGAATTCCAGCGCGAGATCGCGAGCCGGGTCAGCGCTGCCGATCTCGCCGCGATAGCCAGCGACCTGGACCGCAAGTCGCTGGCGTTGCGGGAACTGCTGACGCCGGGCGCGCAGCGGCCGGACAGCGCGGCCCTGCGCCAGGTGCTGCGATGGGTGTTCGCCACCCGCCGCCGCGCTGACGAGATACTCGCGCAAGCCGGCCCGGAGCGACTCGGCGCTGCCATCGCCGGCCTGCTCGATCCCGGCGAGCCGGTGATCGGGCGCTTCGACCGGTTCGGCGAGTTCGCTGCCGGCCTGCCGGGCAGCAGCTACGAGCTGGCCAGCGAACTGCTGCACTTCACCGAGCCCGGCCAGTACTGGCTGTGGACCCGGTGGATGTGGGACCCGTCCACCGAGACCGGGGCGTTGCGCCTGGTCACCACCGACGACATCGACCTGACCGAGGGCGCCAGCGGCGGTGGCATGTACCTGACGGTCGGGCGGGCCACCGCGTTCGTCGACGAGACCGGCAAGGCGGCCGGCTTCACCGGCGCCGGGCCGGGGCTGTTCGGCACCGATGTGTTTCTCGCAGCGGTGTACGGCGTGTACATGTCCACCGTGCTGCGGATGCGCATGACGCAGGAATTCACCCGGCTGGTGCCGCCGCTGCCCGCCCTGATCCGCCGCCTGCTTGGCGTCTACCACCTGGAGGTCTGAACAGATGCCGATCGGAGGGCGGAAGGTACCGCCGCAGGCCGTCGAGAAGCAGACGGCAACTGTCGCCTCCACCATCTCCGGCCGCGAGGTCGAGCTGCCGGCCATGTGGAACCGGATGTTCGAGCCCCGCGTGCTGACGCGCACCGGGCCGGACGCCTTCGAGGCGATCAGCGCGCTGCCCGGGGCCGAGTCGCTTGAGTGGTGCTACGGCTGCGGTAAGTGCGTCCCGGTCTGCCCGGTGGACGTGGTCGGTGACTACGCCCCGCGCAAACTCCACCGCAAGGTCCAGACGGGCACCGACCTGCTGGCCGACGCGGACCTGTGGCTCTGCACCACCTGCGGCAACTGCCTGCGGGTCTGCCCCAAGGAGGTCGACATGATCCAGATCATGCCGACCGTCAGGGAGGCGGCGCTGACCGGCGGCCGCGAGGTGCCCGGCGAACTGCAGGACGTGTTTGAGAAGACCTTCCGCTACGGCAACGCGCTGGGGGAAAACCCGCGCCGGCGCGCCCAGTGGACTCGTTCCGCCGGGGTACCCGTGCGCATCCTGCCGACCGACCCGTCGCCCGTCGACGTGCTGTTCTATGTCGAGGACTACTGGAGCTACCATCCGCGCGGGCAGGACGCGGCCAGGGCCTTCGCCAGGGTCGCCACCGCGCTTGGCATCGACTGGGCAATCCTCGGCCACGAGGAGAAGACCCTTGGCGACTCCCAGCGGCTCGCGGGCGAGAAGGGGCTGTTCGACGCGCTCGTCGAGGACGTGACGGCCACCCTGGCCAGGTATGAGTTCGCCCGCATCGTCACCCCGGATCCGCATGCTTTCAATGCGCTGGTGAAGGAGTACCCCAAGCGCGGCCACACGTTCGAGGCCCTGCACTACACCCAGTTGCTTGCGCCGCTGGCGGACCAGATCAGCTGGGTGCGGCCGCTCGATCTGAAGGTGACCTTCCACGACCCGTGCTACCTGGGCCGGCATAACGGCGAGTACGACGCGCCGCGCACCCTGATCAGGGCCATCCCGGGCGTGGAACTGGTGGAGATGGGCCGCTGCGGCGTGAACGCCTACTGCTGCGGCGGTGGTGGCGGCGGCATGTGGCTGGACGGGTTCACCCGCGACAAGACTTCCGAGCGGCTATCCGAGCGGCGGGTTCGCGAGGCCAGCCAGACCGGCGCGGACATGCTCGTGGTTTGCTGCCCCTACGAGGTGTCGCGGTTCGAGGACGCGGCCAAGTCGACCGGCAACGACCACGTGCTCGTCCGCGACATCATCGAGCTCATCGACCAGGCCATGGGCCTTGCCCCCGCCGGTGACTAGCGGCCGGGGCGCCGCGGCGCCTGCCACGCCGGCCAGCGTCGGCCTGCTGCGGGTGATCGACTTCGGGCAGGTCACGCCGCTGCGCTCGCAGACGCTCTGGCATGCCGTCAGCTACGGGGTCAGCGGCGGCCAGCCTGCCACGCTGTCCTTCGCCCGCCCGTCCGCGCCGTATGTCTGCGTCGGCTATCACCGTGACCTGGCCGAGGTTGACCGCGACTACTGCCTGGCGGAAGGGCTGCCGGTGTACCGGCGGATGGTAGGCGGCGGCCCGGTGTACCTGGACGACGGGCAACTGTTCTTCCAGATCTGCCTGCCGGCCGCGGCCGTTCCCGTCGCCCGGCTGGACGCACTGCGGCTGTTGCTGGCGCCGGCGGTGGCTGCGTTCCGGTCGGCGGGCGTGGCCGCCAGGCTGGACGAGGACGGCGAGATCTGTGCCGGTGACCGCAAGATCTGCGGGCATGGCGCCGGACAGATCGAAGACGCCGTGGTCGTCTGCGGCAACCTGATCGAGCGGTTCGATCACGAGCGCGCCACCAGGGTGCTGGCGGTGGCCGACCCGGCGCAGCGGGCCGAGACGCTCCGGCTGATGCGCCGCTACGTGGCGCCTACTCCGGTGGATGCGGCCGCCTTCCAGGCAGCCATGACCCGTGCCTACGCGCAGGCACTCGGGCTGGATGCGGCCCCCGGCAAGCTCACCGCAACCGAGGAACTGTGCCTGGCCGACCTCGATGACCGATTCACCAGCGCCGACTGGCTGGATGGGCCGCGGCGTGCCAGCAGGCAGGCCGCCCGCCAGGTGAAAGTGCGCGCCGGGGTGTGGACGGTCGCCGCGCAGGCCGGCCCGGCCAAGGTGGTGGCCAGCGTGGTAGCAGGCACGGTGCATCGGGCATGGCTGACCGCACCCGGACTGAACGGCGACACCGCGGCCGCCGAGCGCGCCGTCACCGGGGTGCCATTGCCCGAGGTGCCCGGCGTGCTCGCGCGGTTCGGGGAACCCGGACGGCAGCTCGCCGCGGCTTTCGCCGGGGCTGACGGAAAGAGGATCTGATGTCTCACCCCCACCACGCCGGCCTGCCTGCGCAAGCAGCCGCCGGGGCAGAGTCCGGCCGCGGCGCAGGCGGGCTGCTCCGGATCCTCGGTTACCCGCTCGCGCTGGACCGCCAGTACCAGCCGGACACCCACATGTGGGTGCTGCCGGCCGGACCTGGCCTGGTGCGGATCGGCATGGATGCACTCGGCATCGAGACCAGCGGCACGCTGGCTCAGCTATCGTTCCGTGCGGCCGGGACCGGACTAGCCGCCGGCCGCCCGTTCGGCGAGCTCGAAGCGGCCAAGTTCGTCGGCCCCCTGGTCAGCCCGGTGACGGGAACGCTGGTGACGGTCAACGAGGCGGTCGCCGCAGATCCGGGGCTGGCCGAGCAGGATCCGTTCGGCGCCGGCTGGCTGATCGAGGCCGCCGTCGCGGGCGCCGCGCACGATCTGCCCGGGCTGCTGGCCGATCCGGACGAGATCACCGCGTGGTTCGCCGGGAAAGTTGAGGAGTACCGGCTCAGCGGGGTGATCGCACAGTGACCGCGCATCCCCTAGCGCCCGCCGCTGCCGACCCCGCCCGGATCCGGCAGGCCAACTTCGGCGACGTGATGGATTTCTACGCGCCCGGCCTCAAGCGCTGGCAGACCCCGGAGTGGACCCCCGTCAACCCGCGAAGGTTCCTGCCGGTTTCGGTGACCGGGTCGGCATGCGCCCTGTCCTGCGACCACTGCCAGGCGAAGGTCCTGGACGGGATGATCTCGGTGCGCGCGGAGGAAGACCTCTTCGCGCTGGCTTCCCGGCTGAAAGCGAGCGGCAGCGAGGGCCTGCTGGTCTCCGGCGGCTCCACCCGGACCGGCGGCGTGCCGTTGCTGCCCCATCTGCGGCACATCCCGCGAATCCGCGAGGAACTCGGCATGCGGGTGATCGTCCATTCCGGGGTGGTGGACCCAAGACTCGCCGCCGGGCTCGCCGGCGCGGGCGTGGACGGGGTGATGCTCGACATCATCGGCGCCGACGAGACGCTCCGCGATGTCTACCACCTCGACCTCACCGTCGCCGACATGGAACGCTCGCTGCGCCTGCTCAGCGACCACGGGCTGCGGATCATCCCGCATATCGTGCTTGGCCTGCACTACGGCCAGTTCCTGGGCGAGCACCGGGCTCTGGACATGCTGACCCGCTACCCGGTTTCCACGCTCATCCTCGTGGTGCTGGTGCCGCTGACCGGAACGCCGATGGCGCACATCCCGCCGCCCTCCCCGCAGGAAGTGGCCAGCTTCTTCGCCATCGCCCGGACGGCCGCTCCGGCCATTCCGATCAACCTGGGCTGCGCCCGGCCCCTCGGGCCGGTGAAGGCCGAACTGGACCAGGCGGCCATCGATCTCGGGCTGAACGGCATCGCCTACCCAGCCGACGGAGCCATCGAGTACGCCCGCTCACGAGGGCTCACGCCCCGGCTCTTCGAGTACTGCTGCTCCCTCACCTGGGCCGGCCACGACAGCTACACGAAGGTGGAGGTAGGCGCATGAGTAGCCGGGCATGGCGGCTGCTGGCCGATGACGGCGCGGGCGCGGCGGCGGGACTGGGGCTGGACGAGGCGCTGATGGCGGGCTACGGGCGCGACGCCAGGCAGCGGCCGCCGACGCTGCGCCTGTACACCTACCGCAGTCACTGCGCGCTCATCGGCCGGTACCAGAACCTGGAAGCCGAGGTCGACCTGGACTCCTGCGCGCGGACGGGCACCCAGGTCAGCCGCAGGCCAACCGGCGGCGGGGCCATCATCATGGGCGCGGGCCAGCTCGGCGTTGCCCTTGCCAGCACGGCACCGGCCGGCCAGCGGCCCCGCGAGATCATCGAGGAACTCGCCGCCGCGGTAGCCGCCGGGCTGGCCGGTCTCGGCATCACGGCGGTGTTCCGGGGCAAGAACGACCTGGAAGTGGCCGGCCGCAAGATTGCCGGCCTGGGCCTGTACGTGGACGACGCCGGCGGCATGCTGTTTCACGCCAGCATCCTTGCCGACCTCGATATCCCGTTCATGCTGCAAGTGCTGCGCATTCCCGCGGCCAAGCTGGCCGGCAAGGCCGCAACTGCCGTCGCCGAACGGGTCACCACTGTTACCCGTGAGACTTCTCGCCCCTGGTCAGGCGCTGCACTGCGAGACGCTATCGCGGCCGGCTTCGCAACGGCATTCGGGGCCACGCTCGAACCGGCCGCGCCCACGGCCGATGAGCAGTCTCGCGCCGCAGCGCTGGCAGCCGACCGGTATGGCGCACGGTCCTGGCTCGCCGACCGCAGCCTGGCCGCTGACGGCAGCGGCTCGGCGGTGCTCACGACCCCGGCCGGGCTGGCCCGCATCTATGTCACCACCCACGGCGACCTGGTCAAGAACGCGATCGTGGTCGGCGACTTCAACGCGCTGCCCGCTGCCCTGGTGGAGCTGGAGTCAGCGCTGCGCTGGCGCCGCCTCGACGAGCGCTCCGTCGCCGCCGCCGTGGCCCGCTCCGGCGCTGCCGGGGCGCTCGGCGTGCCAGCCGGCCAGCTCACGCTCGCCGTGCTCGACGCTGGCCGGCAGGCGGACCAGCGTGCCACGGCGGCGCCCGTCCGCGCGACTGGCTCCTGCTACTTCCCTGACCCGGACGTGCCAGCACCGGCACTGAATGGAGCATGACGTGGCCATCCGCCAGCTGCCCGTGCTGCCCGCGCGCGCCAGCGAGCCGCAGATCAGTCCCGATTACGTCCGGATCTCGATGGCCAGCGCCATCGCCTTGCGCATGCGGTCCGGCCGGTTCAGCCGCGACTTCGACTTCGGCGGCATCAACCTGCTGCTCAACTACGACGAGGGCTGCCTGTCCGACTGCGGCTACTGCGGCCTGGCCCGCACCCGGCCCGGAGCTTACGAGGACAAGTCCTTCATCCGGGTCGAATGGCCGCTGGTGCGCACTGACGACCTGGTGGACCGGATGGCCCGGCACGAGGCCACGCTGACCAGGCTGTGCATATCGATGGTCACCCACGGCCACGCCTACCGCGACACCTGTGACATCACCCGGCGGATCGCCGAGCGGGTGTCCACTCCGCTGTCCATCCTGGTAGCCCCGCCGACCCTGAACCGCGAACGGCTGGAGACCTTCAAGGCACTGGGCGTGGACATGATCGGCATCGGCCTGGACGCGGTCACCGAGGATCTGTTCCGCCACATCCGCACCGACGTTCCGGCCGGCGGCCTGAAGTGGGAGAAGTACTGGGAGGTCGTGACCGACGCGCGAGAGATCTTCGGACCATGGAAGGTCAACGTGCACACCCTGGTCGGCCTCGGCGAGACCGACCGGGACCTGATCGAGATCTTCCTGGCCCTGCGGGACCGGCAGATCTTCTCCTACCTGTTCTGCTTCAACCCCGAGCCCGACTCGCGGATGGCCGACCTGGCGAAGTCACCGCTGACCCGCTGGCGCCGCGTCCAGCTGGCCAAGCACCTGATCGAGAGCGAGGGCTACGACCTGAGCCAGTTCGACTTCGGTCCCGACGGCGCACTGGCCCGGCTGCGAGCCGACCAGGCGAGCGTGCAGGCGGTCGTCGACCAGGGCGTGGCCTTCGTGACCAACGGCTGCCCTGGCGAGAAAGGCGAGCCGGGTTGCACCCGGCCCTATGGCTCCTACCGGCCGTCCGAGCCGTTCCGCGACTACCCGTTCATGCCCGGCCCGGGCGACCTGGCCGAAATCCGGCAGCAAATTCGACTGGACGAGGTACTCGGCTAGCGGCCGGGGCCAGTTCCGGAGAGGTGAGATGCCCGTGCGAATCGTCGTTCCCGTGAAGGCGGTACCCGACCTTGTCGAGGAGATCGAGCTGACTCCCGACGAGACCGATATCGACCGAGAGTTCCTCAAGTTCGTGCTCAATGAATGGGACGCGCAGGCGCTGGAGGAAGCGCTGCTGGTCAAGGATGCGACCGGGGCGGAGGTGGTGGTCGTCGGCCTGCACGAGGACCCCGACATCGACCAGGCCCTGTACACCGCCATCGCCAAGGGCGCGGACTCGGCGGTCAAGATAAGCGGCGGCGAGGGCAGCACCCGGACCAGCGACCGGGCCGCGGTGTTCGCAGGCTACCTGTCAGCGGAGCCAGCCGATCTGGTGCTTACCGGGGTGCAGGCCGCGGACGACCTGGACGGCCAGCTCCCGCCGATGCTCGCGGCACATCTAGGGCTGCCGCATGTATCCGTGGTGGTCGGGGTCCAGGCGAACGGGAACGCGGTCACGATCCGGCAGGAGTTCGCCGGCGGCCGGTCACACGAACTGGAGGTGAGCCTGCCTGCCGTGGTGGGCGTGCAGGCGGCACGGCAGGCACCGCGGTACGCGCCGATCAGCCGGATCCGGCAGGCGATGCAGGCGGGCGGCCTGCGCGAAGTCGATGCGTCACCCGGCACGACCGGGCCGTCCCTGACCGTGCGCCGGATGTACCGGCCAGAGGCGGCGGGCCACGCCGAGATGCTGACCGGGAACGCGGACGAGGTGGCCGCCAAGATCGCGGACCTGCTCCGCGGTCGCGGCCTGATGAAGGGATGACGTGGTGAGCGGGAACATAATGGTGCTCGCCGAGCACACCGGCAAGCAGGTCTCCGAAGGCAGCTACGAGCTGCTGGGCAAGGCCAGGGAACTGGCCGCCGCTCTCGGCTGCCAGGCAGAGGTCGCGCTGTTCGGCCCGCGTGACCTCGCTGCTCAGCTGGGCGGCGCGGACGTAGTGGTGTCGGTCGACCATCCGGCCCTGTCTGAGTACCTGCCGGAAGCCTACGAGCAGGCGCTGATGGCCGTGCTCGCCGACCGCAACCCCCGGCTCATCCTCATGTCCAACGCCACCGTCGGGCTGGACCTGGGCGCGGCGCTGTCGGTCCGCTGGCAGGCGCCGCTCGCTGCCTACGTCACCAGCCTGACGGCTGAGCCGGCCGCGGTGGTGGCCACCGCCCAGATCCTCGGCGGCAAGGTGCTGGCCGAGGTGGAACTCGGCGGCGAGCGCGGCATCGCCACCGTGGTCGGCGGCGCGTTCCCCGCCGCTGCCGGCCAGGGCGACGGCTCTTGCGCCGTCGTGGAGTTCGCCGCGCCGGCCGGGCTGGAGGCGCTGCGGATGAGCCTGCAGCAGGTGCTTGAGCCGCAGGAAGGCGACGTGGACATCACCGCGGCCGACGTCCTCGTCTCGGTCGGCCGTGGCATCGATGGCCGGGACAACCTCGAGGTGGTGCAGGAACTCGCCGACGCGCTCGGGGTGCCGTTGTCGGCCTCCCGGCCGGTGGTCGATGCGGGCTGGCTGCCCAAGTCGCGCCAGGTTGGCAAGTCGGGCCTGAAGGTGAAGCCGAAGGCGTACCTGATGTTCGGCATCTCCGGGGCGCCCGAGCACCTGGAAGGGATGCGCAGCGCCGAGCTGATCATCGCCTGCAACACCGACGCGGGCGCGCCGATCTTCGACGTGGCGCATTACGGGACGACGGTGGACCTGTTCGACCTGATCCCGGCGCTGGCGGAGAGGGTTAAGCACTGATGCTGGCGGACAAGCTGGTGGCTGCCGGGATTCCCGTCACCCGAGTCGTCTTCCAGGACATCGGGCCCGTCGGCAAGGCCATCTTCTACGCCGCGGCGACGGTGTCGATCGCGGTCTTCTGCTGGGGGATGTGGCTGCGGATCCGGAAGTACCGCCGGGGCCGGCCAGCCGGGCGCTGGCCGACCGTCAGGCAGGCGCTCGCCGGCCGGTCCCGGGCCGGCTCGGCCGGCGGAATCGGCCGGCCGGACACGGCCACGATCGGCACGCTCGCCTCCAACAAGACGATCGGGCGGGGGGACCGGGCGCTCGGCATCGCGCACTTCTTCATCTTCTGGGGATTCATCGTCGCCTTCGCCGCCACCGTGATCCTGACCATCGACGTCGACATCGTCCGTAACCTTTCCCGCCTGATCGTCGGCCACGAGGACAGCTTCTTCCACGGTCCGTTCTTCCTCGTCTACACCTTCACCGTGGACACGATGGGATTCGCGTTCCTGCTCTCGCTGATCTACATGGCGCTGCGGCGGGGGGTGCGCCGGCCGTGGCGGCTGGGGTACGCGCGGGCGCACCAGCCGGAGGCCGGCTACTCGCGCAAGCGGCTGGTGGCGGGCGACTGGGTGTTCCTCGGGCTGCTGCTGGCCATCCTGGTCACCGCCTACCTGCTGACCGGCCTGCGCATCCTCACCCAGGGGATGCCATGGTTCACCCTGTTCACCCCCTTCGGCCGGCTGGTCGCGGAGATGTTCGCCGCCTTCGGCATGAGCCCGGCCGGCGCGGTCACCGCGCACACGATCATGTGGTGGATCCACGCGTCACTGGCGCTGACCTTCGTCGCCTACATCCCGTTCTCCAAGGCCATGCACATGCTGCTGGACATGGCCAACCTGCTGGCCACCGACCGGGGCACCACGCCGAACCTGCCGGCCCCGGTGCCCGCGCAGGGTCAGGCCGGCTACCAGCAGCTGAGCGACTTCACCTGGAAGGAACTGCTCGACCTCGACGCCTGCACCAAGTGCGGCCGCTGTCACGAAGTCTGCCCGGCCCGTACCGCCGGCGCTCCGCTGTCCCCCCGTGACCTGATCCTGGACCTGCGCCAATGGGCCGATGCCAGCTCCGGCGGCCATACCCTCCTGGACCGCGAGCAGCGCCCTGACCGCACCGGGCCGCTCGCTGTCGGCGCGGGCACCCGGATCGCCGGGGACGTGGTGGCCGAGCGGACCCTGTGGTCGTGCACCACCTGCATGCACTGCGTAGAGGTGTGCCCGGTCGGCATCGAGCACGTGCCCACCATCGTGCAACTGCGCCGCAGCCTGGTCGACGAGGGCACGATGGATCCGACGCTGCAGACAGCGCTGCAAAATCTCGCAACCCAGGGCAACTCGTTCGGGAAATCGGCCAGGATGCGGGCTCGCTGGGTCAAGGGACTGGATTTCCAGATCCCCGATGCCCGCAAGGAGCCGGTGAAGTACCTGTGGTTCGTCGGTGATTTCGCCAGTTTCGACGACCGGCTGCAGGAGAACTCCCGCGCCCTCGCCAGGATCCTCACCGCCGGCGGCGTCGACTTCGGCCTGCTCTACGACGGCGAGCGCAATGCCGGGAACGACGTGCGCCGGGTCGGCGAAGAAGGCCTGTTCGAGATGCTCGCCGAGCACAATATCGAGACATTGCGCGAGGCGCAGTTCGAGGAGATCTTCACCACCGATCCGCACTCGCTGAACACCCTGCGCAACGAGTACCCGGAGCGCGGTGCCAGCTACAAGGTGTGGCACTACACCGAACTTCTCGCCCACCTGCTGGAGACCGGAGCTATCCAGGTCCGGCCGCTCGGCTACAAGGTCACCTACCATGACCCCTGCTACCTCGCCCGCTACAACGGCGTCACCGAGGCGCCCCGGCGGGTCCTGCGCGCACTTGGCTGCGAACTCGTGGAGATGCCGCGCAACGGCGTCAACACGTTCTGCTGCGGAGCCGGCGGCGGGCGGATCTGGATGGACGACAGCTACCTGGCCGAGCGTCCCAGCGAGAACCGGATCGCCGAGGCCGCCGCGCTCAACGTCAGCCAGTTCATCGTCGCCTGCCCGAAGGACGTGACCATGTACTCCGACGCGGCCAAGACCACCGGGCACGACGGCACGCTGGCAGTACGCGACATCACCCTGCTGGTGGCCGAAGCGATGGCACACCCAGCCGAGCCGCTGGCAGCGCAGGTGACGGCATGAACTGCCCATGGTGCGACTTCGCGGCGCAGCCCCGCGCACTGCACGCGCATCTGGGCGAGCGGCACAGTGATGCGGTCGTCGCCACGGCGGAGCAGGGCAATGCCCGTTACGAGATCACCTGCCCGCAGTGCGGAGAGCGTTACCAGCACGTTGTCCGCAAGGGCAGGCGCGATCCCGCATTCCTGACCGAATTCGAGCGCGAGATCCAGCTCGTCGCGCTCGACATGCTGGTCAACCACCTGCTTGCTGAGCACGAGGTAGCGGAGACAGGAGACTGAGCCGTGGCGGTTGTCAACAACTGCGAACTGCCGGATGATCTTTACTACATCGTCGAGAAGCACGTGTGGGCGCGCTTCGACGGCGACCTCGTGACCGTCGGGATGACCGACGTCGCGCAGAACATGGCGAAGACAATCATCGCGGTGACCCCGAAAGCGACCGGGAAGCCGGTCAGGAAGGGCCGCAACATCGCCACGGTGGAAAGCGGCAAATGGGTCGGCCCTGTCCCCGCTCCGGTAGGCGGCGAGATCGCCGAGGTCAACCAGAGCCTTGCGACGAGCCCGGGGCTAATCAACTCCGACCCCTACGGTGCGGGCTGGGTGGCCAGGCTGCGCCCGGATGACTGGGAGACCGACGCGGCCGACCTCGTCTTCGGCCCGGCGGGCGTGCAGGCCTACCGGCAGTTCCTGGACGCGGAAGGGATCGCCTGCGGCGGGTGAGGCATGACCGACCAGCACTGGCTCGGCTGCGTCGTACCGGATGATCTCCTCTACGACGTGGACCTGCATGTCTGGGTCCGGCTCGAGGACGGCACCGCGGTCCTGGGGATGACCGACGTGGCGCAGACCATGGGCGGCCGCGTGGTCCAGATCAGCTGGAAGAAGACCGGGCGCAGCTACCCCAGGGGCCGGTCGCTCGCGGTCATCGAGAGCGCCAAGTGGGTCGGGCCGTTTCCCACCCCGCTGACGGGTGAGTTGCTGGCGGTTAACGCCGCGGCATTCGCCGAAGATATCGCCATCGCCAACCGCGATCCGTACGGCGCCGGCTGGCTCGCCCGCCTGCGGCCGTCCGCGCTGGCGGCTGAGCGCGAGCATCTGGTGGACGGCCCCGCCGCCTTCGCGCACTACCGCGCGCTGATCGAGGAACGAGACATCCGGTGCTACCGGTGCGCCGGCTAACCGCAGGAAGGTGAGCCGCTGATGGAAGGCCTCCCCGAGGGGACCGCAGGTCGCGGACGCCGCCCGCTATGGCTGCGCATGGCGCTGCCGGCGGGTGCCGTCCTCGTTGTCTATCTAGGGTTCCGGCTGGTCCAGGGCGTGCTCTGGCTGGCCGGTCATCTGTGATCAGGCCCGGGCGACCGGCCCGGGTGCCCGCACCAGGCGGCGCGGGGCAGCGATGCCAGCGCCGCGATAAGGAGGTTAGCCATGGACATCAATGACAGCGACCAGGCAATCGACACTGAGCAGGCCAAGCGGATGGCGATGATCTGCTGGAGCAGCGACCTCGACCGGGTCTGGCCGACCCTGATCCTGGCCACCACCGGCGCGGCCTCCGGCCTCGAGGTGGACGTGTTCTTCACGTTCTGGGGACTGCGGGTGCTGCAGCGCAACAACAAGCGCCTCACCGGCAAGAACTGGATGCAGAAGATGGAGTCGGTGGTCGACCCCGGCGGCACCGATCACCTGAAGCTGGGCCGGCGGCAGATCCACATGGGCGGCATCGGCACCACGATGATCAAGAAGCTGGCCCGGCAGTACAAGGTAGCCTCCCCCACCGAGCTGCTGGAGATGGCCATCGACGTTGGCGTGCGGCTGCACCCGTGCCAGATGACGATGGACTTGTACGGCCTGCGCACCGAGGACTTCATCGACGGGCTGCAGCCGTCCCTGGGGGCAGCCAGCTTCATCGACATGGCGGCGAAAGCCGACATCACGTTGTTCATCTGAGGCCCGGCGTGGTGAACGCAGCGGACGGGCCGCACGATGACAACCAGGGCCGGAGGCCGACCGCGCCGGTCTGCCTGCTGCTCACCGAGGACCTGCAGGTCCGCCGCCGGCTACAGCAGCTGGCGGCGGACCACAAGCTCGCGATCGCCGATTCCGAGCCGGCCCAGGAGGCCGCCGAGCTCGCCGTGGCCGTCATCGACCTGCACGTCCCCGGCGCCCTGGAGCAGATCCGGGCCTGGCGCGCCCGCTGGCCGACCGCGCTGCTGGCCGGATACCTCCAGACGCCGGACCGGGACTTGTGGCTGGCTGCCCAGCGGGCCGGCTGCGACGTCGTCAGCAACCGCGGAGCACTGGCACTTCGGCTGCGCGAACTGCTGGCGCGCAGCGCCCCTGCCAGCCGGGCCTTCCCGCTGCTGGACGCCGCCGACGCGGCCGGGCGGCTGGGACTGGTGTTCCGGGCCCCGGATACGCCGGCCGGGCCACTTGCCGTTTACCGGGTGGCCGGCCGGCTGTACGCGATCGCGGACCGGTGCCCGCATGCCGGCGCACAACTGTCGGCGGGAGAGGCGGACGGCAGCGTGCTCACCTGCCCCGGCCACGGCAGCCGCTTCGACATCTGCACAGGCGAACGGCTTCGCGGCCCGGCAGACACCGGCGTCGCCGTGTTCCCGCTGGCCGAGATGGGCGGCCAGATCTGCCTGCTGATCCGGAGCTGAGCCGGCCCTGAACCGTGCCCGCGGAGTGCTTACTCCGCGGTAAGGGTGGGGTCATGACTGAGCGGGGAGCTGCCACGCAAGCTCGCGACTATCCCCGCGAGCGCGGCGACCGCTGCCATGAACAGCGCAGCGTCGCGGTAACCGCTGGCTGCGCCGGCCGGCGTTCCCTCGCCGGCGCCCGCGCCGATCGTGTACACCAGGCCCGCGAGCGCCAGGCCGAGCGAGGTCCCGAGACCGCGGGTCATGTTGAGCACCCCGCTGGCCATGCCCGACTGGTGGGCTGGCGCCGCGCCCATGATCGCGGCGTTGTTCGGCGGCGTGAACGCGCCAAGGCCCAGCCCGGCGACGGCGAGCACCAGCAGGAACATCGCCGTTCCCGTATCAAGGAACGGGCTGATGGCGAGCGCGACGGCGGTGGCGGCCATCCCGCCTGCGGTCAGCGGCCGGGCGCCGATCCGGTCGGCCAGCCGTCCGGCGACGGGCGCGATCAGCCCGAGGCCCAGCGGAACGACCAGCAGCTGCAAGCCGGCGCTGGCGGGCCGGGCGTGCCGGGCGATCTCCAGATAGAAGGGCACCACCGTGAGCGTGCCGAACAGGACCAGGTAGGAGAGCAGCCCGCTGGCGATGCCGGCGCTGAACGGAACCACCTTCAGCAGGCTGAGGTCCAGCATCGGCGCGGACGTCCGCCGTTCGCGCCAGACGAAGAGAGCCAGCAGCAGGGCCGAGAGGATGAAGGTGCCGATGATGACCAGCGAGCCCCAGCCGAAGCGGCCGCCGTAGGAGATGGCCAGCAGCAGCGCCGTGGTGGCCGGCAGCAGGATGGCCAGCCCCAGCCAGTCGAAGCTGTGCCTGGGCGCAAGATGCCGGCTGCGGGGAATGAGGAACCAGCCCAGCACCGAGCCGATGATTCCCATCGGCACGTTGACGAAGAAGATCAGCCGCCAGCCGCCCAGGCTGATCAGCAGACCGCCGGCGGCCGGCCCGAGGGCCAGGCCAAGTGCCTGGGCCGCGCCCTGCACGCCGATGGCGCGGCCGAGCCGCTCCCTGGGTACCGCTCCGGTGATGATCGCAACGCTGTTGGCCTGCAGCATCGCCGCGCCGATGCCCTGGAACACCCGGAAGCCGATCAGGGCGGCCAGGCTCGGCGCGAAACCGCACAGCGCGGAGCCGGCTATGAAGATCACGAAGCCATAGATGTAGAGCAGCTTGCGGCCGATCATGTCGGCGTAGCGGCCCACCGCCGTCAGCAGCCCGATGAGCACGAGCAGGTAGGCCTGCCCGACCCACTGGACATCGGCCAGGGACGCGCCGAAGTCATGCCGGAAGGTCGGGAAAGCCAGGGTGACGATGCTTGCGTCGAGCTGGCCCATGAAGGCGCCGATGCAGACGGTGCCGACCACCAGCCACGGGGCCATGGCGGAATTGCGGACCGCCGCGGGCCGCCGCGGCTCGGTAAGCAACCAGCGGAGGCCACGGGCAGGAGCCTCAGAAGGTGGTGCGGCCGGGGTCACCATGAGCCAGCTCCGGGAACCTCGTCCCGGCCATGGCTGACGGCGGTGATCTGGTAGTGGCTTGCCAGGGGGGTGGCGAGCAGCACGACGCTCCTTCCGGTCAGGGCAGATTCCCGGTCAGCGCGTGCACGGCCCGGGCCCTGTCGCCACCAAAATCCGGATGTCCGTACAATTATGCCATAGCATCGGGCTGATGCCGATAACGGGTGGAGGTGACCGCACTGGCAGCGAAGCATACTGGGGACGTGACAATCGACCGGGAAAGCGCGCTCCCGCTGTGGGCTCAGGTACTTGGCGACTTGCGCCGGCGGATCGCCCGCGGTGAGTTCACCTCGCATTTTCCTGGCGATGAGGAACTCCGGGCACACTACGGCGTCAGCCGCCACACCGTGCGAGAGGCGGTCAGGCAGCTGCAGGCAGACGGGGTCATCGAGCGCGGCCGCGGCCGCGGCACCTTCGTCCGCGGCGCCGTCATCGAGCAGCAGGTGGGCTCCTTCTACAGCTTGTTCCGCTCGGTAGAGGCGCAAGGGTTCATCCAGCGCAGCATCGTTCGCCGCCTGGCGGAACGGCACGACGAGGATGCCGCCAAGATGCTGGGCCTTAGCCCAGATGAGCCGCTGGTGTACCTGGAACGGCTGCGGCTGGCTGACGGCGAGCCGATAGTGCTGGACTACTCGTGGATGCCTGCCGCGCTGGCGCGGCCACTGCTCGGGGTCGATTTCACCCGCACCGCGCTGTACCGGGAACTGCACGTGCGGTGCGGCGTCGAGCCCAACGCCGGCTGGGAACGGCTCACGCCGGCGCTGCCCACCACCGAGCAGCGACATCTCCTCGGCCTGCCGGCCGCCAGCCCGGTGCTGGCTGTGGAGCGGCTGACCCTGCGCGACGCTGCCCCCGTGGAATGGCGCCATGGCCTGCTCCGGACAGATCGCTTCGCCTACGTGACGCGATGGTCGGCGCGTAAGCACGACGCCGGCTTCGAGCCCGCCGCCGGTGACGGACGGGCCGAGCCTGCCGTCTCCGGCCAGGCCGTCACTTCGGGCTGACGCAGCCGGATCTCTCCGGCAGCGCCCGCGTCGCCGGCATCGAGCGCCTTAGCAGCAAGCCGCCAGGCAGATACGGCGCATGCTGCAGCCAGGGCACTGCCGCGGATCCACCCGGTCTGCCGCATCGGCGGCCGGATGCCAGCACGTGCCGCAGGTCTTGCACAGGAAGTTGCGCTCAGCGGCGGCGTCGACCCAGCTAGTGCGGCTGCTGCCGCAGCCGGGGCAGCGCGGAGCCGTGCCGGTCAGTGCAGGCAACGGCATCAGGTACGCGGTCATCACGACCTCCTCGGGCTGTCCCATGTCAGGGGAACAGCTGCTACTTCCAGAAACGACCATCAATGGGCTGCGCAGCAGGGTCGTTCGGCCCGTGCTGGCCGGGCAAATGGCCGTAGCCCCGCACCGCCCGCGGCTGCTGGCGGACGGGCTGGCATAGCCGTTGCACTCGGCCCGGACAGCCGCGATCCGGCTGCTGACCCGCGATCCGGCTGCTGACCCGCCAGCCGGGCTGACGGCCAGCCTCGCCCCCACTGGCTAGAGTTACCAAGGTGGTCAAGATCGCCGCCGCAGCGCTTGCCGCCCTGCTCGTCACGGCGGGTGCCGGCTGCTCTGCGGCAGCCAGTCCCGGCGCGGCTCCGAGGACGGCACACCGCACCATGACGCCGGCCGGCACCATGACGCCGGCCCCGGACCGCACAGTGACGCCTGCCCAGGGCACTGACAGCGGTCACCCGGTGGGGGTGCTCGGCAGTTTCCGGGTCGGCCAGCGCTGGCTGCGGTTCTCCGAGCCAGCCCACCGCGGCGTGACCGGTGCCTGGCTGAGCAGGCGCAGGCTGCTGGTCCAGGTGCTGTATCCGGCGGTGGCCAAGCCCGCCCGGCTCGCGCCGCCTGCCAAGGGCGCGTTCCCGATGCTCATGTTCGCGCCCGGGTTTATGCAGTGCGGCGGACCGTACGGCCCGATGCTGCGATCCTGGGCGAGCGCGGGCTACGTCGTGGTGGTCGTCAACTTCCCGAACTCCGACTGCGAGGCAGGAGCGGCCGCGACCGAGTCCGACATGGTCAACCAGCCGGCCGACGTGAGTTTCGCGATCAGCCGGATGCTTGCGCTGGACGCCGCGGGGAACGGCCCGTTCGCCGGGGTGATCAATCGGCGGGCGATAGCAGTCGCCGGCCAAAGCGACGGCGGGGATACCGTGGCTGCCCTAGCGGCCAGCACCTGCTGCTCAGACCGCCGGGTTGTCGCCGTAGCGGTGCTGTCCGGCGCGGAATGGCCGCAGATGCCCGGCCGGTACTTTGCCCGGACACCGGTCCCGATGCTGTTCACCCAGGGCAGCGCGGACCAGATCAACTGGCCAGGGTGCAGCGTGCAGCTCTACCGTGCAGACCCGGCCGGGGCGCGGTACTACCTGGACCTGTTCGGCGCGAGCCACACCAGGCCTTACTGGGGAACCGACCGGTACGAGCGCACGGTCGTCCAAGTTGGGCTGGCGTTCTTCGACCGGTTCGTGCTCGGGCGGCCCGCCGCCGCGCGCGCCATGCGAGCAGCCGGCGACGTGCCTGGCGTGGCCGCCCTGTACGGGAACGGCGCCGGCCGCCTCGAGCCCGGCCCGTGCGACAACTGAGTGTCGCGGGCATCGAGGCACAGAGCGATGCCGGTACGTGGCCGGCAGGAGGGATGGCGTAGCCGTCCCGTCCGGTGGTGTTTAATGGAGCCTGGTTGTCGTCGAAGTTCGTTCACGTGTCACAGCGCCTGCGGATTCTGACAGCGGGTGCCCTGACCTGGACTAAGCCAGAAGCTTTCCAGCAGGCGGTCGCAAGCAGCCCACAGGACGCGCAGCCGCGTGTCCCTGTTGATCGCTCTAGCAGAAGGAAAGCAAATGGCTCAGGGCACCGTGAAGTGGTTCAACGCCGACAAGGGGTTCGGTTTCATCGCTCCCGATGACGGCAGCGCCGACGTCTTCGTCCACCACTCAGCGATCCTGTCCGACGGTTATCGCAGCCTGCAGGAGAACCAGCGGGTGGAGTTCTCGACCACGCGCGGTCCGAAGGGACTGCAAGCAGAGCAGGTTCAGCCGCTCTGACAATTCCGGCGGGACGGCATTCCCAGCTCGCCGGCCGGCGGACTCGGCCCGGGAGAAAGCCGCCCCGGGAGAAAGCCGCCCCGGGAGAAAGCCGCCCGGCGAGAATGCCTGACCCGGGCGAAACCGGCGGCCGCTGCGCTTTCGCCGGCGGCCGCCAGTAACCTACGGGCCTGACGACACGCCCGGAGTCCGTGCAGCCGCGGATCGCTGCGCTGCGGCAGCGAGCTGACGCGGAGCACCGGTCAGCTGCCCGTGCCGCGCAGGCCGCGTCCCGGCAGCGCGAGCGCACGCGTGACTATGGATGCCCCTGCGGATCACGGTCAGTTACCGAGTCAGCGTATCCGGCGAGCAGTTCCGGGTCGAGATCATCGCGAGTGGCGCCGCTGACCGGCGCACGGTCGAACATCGGCGGCTGCCGGGCGGCCGGAAACGCCTGCTGTTCGAGTTCCGACAGCGCGAAGTCACCGTCGTAGCCTCGCAGGTACGCCACGCCTGTCGCCGCTCCCCGGCATGGCTTGGCCGACGGGTCGCACTCATGAACCGCCGCGATGATCACTGGCTGGCCGTCGGCAACCCCGTCTTCAACGGTGAGCCGGACCGGCGGACTGCAGGAACGCGCCTTGCTCGCGAGCCCTTGCTTGATGATCTGCGGATCAGCTCCGCGACTCGCAGCGCCGTGATCATCTCGTTCGCGTCGACCGGCGCGGCGCAAATGTAACCAGTGGCGGTTACATTTGCAAGCGCGGTTACATTTAGCATCGCGGTGCACGCTGTCAGTCCCGGCCGGGCCGCTGGACGGCGGCATGCAGCGCCGGCTGCTATCTCCGGCGGCAGATCAGACTGAGATCTGTCGATGATGCCTGCCGCGCAAACCGGGCGGAAGCCGCTTACCGGCCTACCCGCCGCCAGTGCCGGGCGCAGAAGACCCAGTTTCCGGGCTCTTACTGATCGTTTGCCGGTCCCTTGGCTTCCCCCGCTGTCAGTTCGGGTAGGCACGGGCCGGGCGGGGCCGGACAGACATCCAGTGGGAGGCACCTGTGCAGGCGAGCGTCGAATACGCACGTCCACGCCTAGGCATTGACCCGGATTACGCGGCCTGGCCGGCCGGGCCGCGCCTGCAGGACCACGAGATCCTCGAGGAGCTGCGACGTCCCCCCTGCCATCTGGAGGTGCTGATGCCGAGCCTCAACGAGGCTCGGCGGCTGCCGGACACCCTTGCCCGGACGGTCGCTTACCTGGAGGCGCAGCCCTACTCGTCGTCGATCGTCGTCATCGACAATGGCAGCGTCGACCGGACGGTCGACGTGGCCAGCAGCACGCCATCCGGCCGGGTCCCGGTGCGCGTCATCGGCTGCGCGCAGCGGGGCAAGGGTGCTGCCGTCCGGCGCGGGATCGACACCTCGCAGGCCCGCTATGTCGGATACATGGACGCTGACCTGGCGACACCTGTCGAGACGCTCGACGTGGTCATGCCCCTGCTCGAAGCCGGGTCACAGGCCGTGGTCGGGTCCCGGCGCATCGATGGCGCCGTGCTGGGACGACGGCAGCCCCTCCTCCGCAGCGCTGGCGGCCTGGTCTTCCGCATGATGGCGGCCATGCTGCTGCGCGGGATCGCAGACACCCAGTGCGGCTTCAAGTTCTTCGCCGGCGACCTCGCCCGGGCTGTCGCCCGGCAGCTCAGCATCGACGGTTTCGCGTTCGATG
Organism: Actinomycetota bacterium; assembly: GCA_027314515.1. GTDB lineage: Bacteria > Actinomycetota > Actinomycetes > Streptosporangiales > Streptosporangiaceae > JAJYUU01. The sequence goes on along the minus strand of DAHVAR010000118.1, from coordinate 6,999 downwards.
TCGAACTGCTCTGCGCGATCGCCCGCCAGGGCATCGGAGTGACAGAGATCCCCGTCGAGTGGTCGGATCAGCAGGGCTCGACCCTACGGGTGCTGACCGATGGCCGGCGTGCGCTGGCCGACCTGTTCAACCTGCTCCGGCCGACGTCAGTCTCGGCCCGCTGATGTCCTCGCTGCAGCACTTTGGCGGGCGCCGGCTCCTGTTCCTGAACTGGCGCGACCTGACCAACCCCGCAGCGGGCGGCGCCGAGGCCTATGCCGAGCAGATCGCCCGGCGGTTCGCCGCGGCGGGTGCCGAGGTCACGCTGTTCACCTCCGAGTACGACGACGCCCAGCCGCACGACTGGGAGAACGACTACCTGGTCGTGCGGCGGGGCGGCCGTTTCGGGGTGTACGCAGCGGCCGCGCATCACCTCCGCCGCTACGGGCGCCGCTATGACGCTGTCGTCGACTTCCAGAACGGCATCCCGTTCTTCAGCCCGCTGTGGGCGCCGAAGGGCACCGTCGTCGTCTGCGTCGTGCACCACGTGCACCAGGCGCAGTTCAACAGCTATTTCCGCTGGCCGGTCAACCACGTCGGGCGGTTCCTGGAGGGCCCGGTCAGCCGGCGGGTCTACGGGTGGCGCCCGTTCGTTGCCGTCTCGCCATCCACCCGCGCCGAGATGCGGACGCAACTCCGCATCCGCGGGCCGATCCACATCGTGCCCAACGGGGTCCAGCCGCTTCCGGCCAGCCGCGTTCCCCGCTCCCCCGACCCGGCTATCGCCGTTGTGACCCGGCTGGTACCGCACAAGCGGCTGCACCTGCTGGTGGAGGCGATGCCACCGGTGCTGCGACGCTGGCCGGGCCTGCGCCTGCAGATCGGCGGCACCGGCCCGGCTCGCGAGCAGCTGGCCGCCCTGGCCAGGCGTCTCGGGGTGGAACGCGCCGTGAGCCTGCCCGGCCGGGTAACCGAGCCGGACAAAAGCGACCTCCTGGGCGCTGCCTGGCTGACGGCGATGCCCTCGCTGGCAGAGGGCTGGGGTCTCACCGTCATCGAGGCGAACACGCTCGGCACCCCGGCCGTCGGTTACGACGTGCCGGGCCTGCGCGACTCCATCCGCAACGGCCGGACCGGGTGGCTGGTGCCCGCCAGCGCCGACCTGGCCTCCGTGCTGACCACGGCGCTGGGCGAACTGCAGGACACCAGCCGCAGGAACTTCATGGCCGACCAGTGCCGCCGGTGGGCGGCCGCGTTCTCCTGGGACTCCAGCGCCGAGCGCCTGGCCGGCCTGCTGCTTTCCGAGATCAAGGACCGGGAGCTGGGCCGGCCCGGCCGGAGAAACGTGGTGGACCTGTGCACCGTCGCGTTCTGGCCTGCTGACCAGGCGGACGAGGACCTTGAGCGGCGGCTGCGCAAGGCCCTCGGGATGAACGACGTCATCACCCGGCACGCGGCCGGCCTGAGCGTGCTGATGTGCGGCTGCGATGAGGCAGCCGCCGCAGTAGCGCTGCGCCGGGCCCAGGTCCCGCCCGCGCGCCTGAGGCTGGCTACCAGCACAGCGGTGCTCAGCGGCTCCGACGGGGACGAGTTCTGGTGACGCTGCCGCAAGAACAGGGCACGGTGCTGACCGGAGCGCGCCGGGAGGAGTCCGCGGTCGCGCTCGGAGCGCGCTGGATCACGGGTGCATTCCTGGTCATCGGGGTGCTCAACTATGCCTACGGGCTGACGCAGACCCGGCTGCTTGACGTCAGGGCCTACTCCGCCTTCGCGGCCGGCCAGAGCCTGATCATGTGGGCGTCCGCGGTCGCGAGCGTCTCGATACCCTGGGTACTCGTCCAGGGGGTGGCACGGGCCCGGAGCCGGGCCGAGCAGGATAACGCCGTCCGGTTCGCGATGCTGGCCAGCGTCGGCAGCGGCACCGTCGCCGCCGTCATCGTCGGCGTCATCGCGCTGCGGTTCGCCCGCCCGGCCACCGCGCTGGTGATCGCGCTCGCCACCATGGTGATCTTCCTGAGCATGGTGACCACCGGCTATCTGCAGGGTCGGCAGCAGATGCGCACCCTGTCATTCCTTTACGTCGGCGAGAACCTGGTCAAGAACGCCGCCGGCCTCCTCCTGGTGCTGGCGGCAGGGCTGCGCGAGGCAGGCGCGCTGGCGGCATTCGCAATCGGCGGAATCGTGATGCTGACTCGCTGGCCGCCAGCGCCGCACGGGGCGGCGCGGCACTGGCTGGCTGCCGCGGCCGACCGCGGGCTGTGGCAGCGCATCGGCCGGATCACCCTGACCGAAGGGATGGTATCCCTCTTCGCGGTGGCTGACGTGGTGCTTGTCGCCGTCCTGCCGGGCGTGAGCCACGACAGCGCGGCCAGCTACCAGGCCAGCGTGACGTTGTCCCGGGTACCGCTGTACCTCGCCGGGGCGATCCTGACCGCGTTCTTCCCCGCGCTGTCCCGGCGCGCGGCGGGGAGCCCGATCGCCGCACGCGCGGTCCAGATGTATGCGGCCGCGGCCCTGCCGGTCGCGATCGTCCTGGCCACCATGCCCCCGGCCGTACTCGCTGCGCTGTTCCCCGTCCAGTACGGCGCGATGGCAACGCTGCTCAGGTTCACCGCGGTAACAGGCCTGGCGGCCGGCGGGATCATCCTGATCACCGCGTTCTTCCAGGCCGCCGACGACTACTCGTGCCTCCCCTGGCTCGCCGTCGGCCTCACCGGCTACATTGCCGCACTCCTGGCCGGCTGGCGGCTTGGCGGCATCGTCGGGCTAGCGGCCGGGTCGGCCGCCGGCGCGCTGGTCACGCTGGCGCTGCTGCAGTATCGCCTGGCGCGCCGCGGCGGCCGGGTCACGCTGACGCGCATCCCGCTGGCCGAGGCCATCGTCACCGCCGGGCTGCTCGTGCTGGTCCGGCCCTACCCGGTGGCCTGGCTCGCGCTAGCGGTTCTCGCCGGGCTGCGGACCGGCTTGCGGTTCTGCCGATCCGGGCCGAGGGCGCCGGGCGAGGCCGCTCCCGCCGCCGGCCGGCCGGGCGGCAAGGCGGTCCGCCGCGTGGTCATCTCCAGCTTCGACAGTCCGGGGAACCCGCACTACTGCGGCGGCGGCGCCGCCGTGGTCGAGCAGATCGCCCGCTGGCTCGCCCGCGACTATGACGTGACGGTCGTCACCGCAGGCCGCCGCGGCGGCACGGTTGTCCAGGGCGGAGTGCGCTACCGGCAGCTGCCGCTGGCGTGGGCGGGCCCGCGGGGCGGGCAGCTGCTGTTTCACTCGGTGCTGCCCGCGACGGCGCGGCGGATCCCCCACGACCTGTGGATCGAGAGCTTCACCCCGCCGTTCTCGACCAGTTTCCTGCCGGTGTTCTCGCAGGCGCCGGTGGTGGGGCTGGCCCAGAATCTCTCCGGTGAGGAGATGTGGCAGCGCTACCGGTTGCCGTTCTTCCTCCTCGAGCGGCTTGGCCTGCGCTGCTACCGCGACATCGTGACGCTCAACCGCACGGACTCGCTCCGGGTCCGCCGCTGGAGCCCGGCCGCCCGGGTCCGGGTCATCCCGAACTGGACCGAGCTGGCCGGGCGCGACGGCGAGCCCGGTCCGGCTGCGCACATCCTGTTCCTGGGCCGCATCGACGTCCAGGAGAAGGGGCTGGACCTGCTCCTGGCGGCCTACCAGCGCAGCGGGCTCGACGTGCCGCTGGTTCTGGCCGGGGGCGGGACGCGGCGCGAGGAGGCCCGGCTCCAGACATTGCTCGAGCGGGCCGGCGGCGTCGTCCGCCGGGCCGGCCACGTCGCCGGGCCGGACCGGCAATGGCTGCTCGACCACAGCGCCTTCGTGGTGCTGCCGTCACGACACGAGGCGTTCGGCCTGGCCGCGCTGGAGGGGATGGCCTGCGCTAAGCCGGTGGTCCATTTCGACCTGCCCGCGTTGCGCTGGATGGACGGCGATCTGCGGGTGCCGTGTTTCGACGTCGACGCGCTGGCCGCCGGAATGCGGGCCCTGGCCGGTGACGAGAACATGCGGCGCCGGCTGGGAAGGGCCGCCTGCGCAGCCGCCCGCCAGTACCAGCCAGCCGCGGCCGCGGACCGCTACCGCGCGCTGGTGCGGGATGTGCTCGCTGACCGCCCTGGGGGGAGCGGGTGACGGCGGCAAGCCCGCTGGCCGATGCGATCCGCGACAGTGCCCAGCTGCTGGTCCTATCCCCCCACCTCGACGACGCAGTGCTCTCCTGCGGTGCGCTGATCGCCGATGCCGCGCCGCGGCTGCCCGTTACTGTCGTGACGCTGTTCACCGAGGCCGGGCCGCCACCGTACACCCTCTCGGCGCGGCGCTACCTGCGGCAGGCCGGGGCGAGCGACGCGCAGGCGCTGTACCGCGAGCGGCGCGATGAGGACCAGGCCGCCCTTGAGTCGCTCGGGGTCGGCTGGGCGCATGCCGGGCTGACCGAGGCGCAGCACCGCCGCCGGAAGATGGCTGACGGGCAGGGCATCTGGCGGGCAGCGCTGCTGCCGGAACTGGTGCACACCTATCCGGTCTACCGGCTGCACGTCACGTCCGGACGCCTCGCCCCGGACGACGCGGGGACCCTGCGAGCGGCCATCGCCTTCGTCCGGTGGCTGGCCGGGCGAAGGCCGGCGCTGGTGCTCGCCCCGCTGGCCGTCGGAGGTCATGTGGACCACGTGCTGGCCCGGCTGGCCGCCCAGCGCAGCGGGAAGCCGCTGATCTACTACAGCGACTTCCCTTACAACCAGCGCCACGTCCCCGACGCGGCGTTCATCCGGCGCCACCGCCTCTGCGAGGTGCGCGGACCGCGGCCGCCGCAGGCCAAGGCCGACCTGATCCGCTCCTACCGAACCCAGGCGAGCGCGATGTTCCCTGACGGGCACGTACCACTGGTCCCGGAAGTCTTTTACTGCCGGAGAACGGAAGAGCATGGCGACGGCGATCACTAAGCCCATCCGCGTTCCGGCGCGGATCGCGCAGGCCGCCTCGCCTGGCCGCGCGGCCGCTCTCGTCGCGGCGGCGGCCGGGCTGGCGACGCTGCTGCTCCGGCTTGCCATGCATACCCGGTCATTTGACTTGTTCGGCGACGAGGTCATCTACGCCGACATGGGCCGCGGCGTCATGTCCGGCGGGTTTCCCCGCTATACCGGGCAGGTGTTCTTCCTGAACGGGCCGGCCTTCTTCTACCTGGAGGCGGCCTGGGCGCACCTGCTGGGCAGCCCGGCCACCATGATGGGCCGGGTCTTCCAGGCGCGCGCGCTCAACTCCCTGCTCGCGGCGGCCACCGCGGCGGTGCTCGTGCTGCTGGCGACGCGGGCCGCCTCGCTGCGGGCGGGCGTGGCGGCAGGCCTGCTCTTCGCGCTCGAGCCGTTCTGCACCCGGCAGAACGACCGGGCGCTCCTCGAGACCTCGATGATGCTGTGGGTAGTGCTTGGCTACCTTGTCTACACCCGCCTGATCAGCCATCCGCCCGCGCCGGGCGAGGGGCGGCTTCGCGCCGTGGGGGCCGGCCTGCTGTTCGGCTGCGCCGCGCTCACCAAGGACGAGGGCACGCTGCTGACCGTAGTGCCGTTGCTCGCCGCGACCGGACTGCGCTCCGGTGCCCGCCGGGGCCTGACCCTGATCACTGTCGGCACCGCCGTCGCGGTCTACGCCAGCTACGTGGCGCTCGCCGCCGCCTGCGGCTACTTCCCCGCCTTCTGGCAGGCGAAGACGACCGGCCTGCAGCGAATGCTGGGGCTCATCCAGGTCACCGGCTTCCACAGCGCCGGCGGGGGCTCGCTGACCGCCCGCATAGTCGCGGAGGGCGGTTACTTCGGCACGACGTACGTGCTGCTGATCGCGGCCGTCGCGGCCGGGTTCGTGGTGTTCCGCCGGGGCGGCCCGGTGCCGAGGCTGCTCGGGCTGGTGTACGCATCGGCGGTGCTCGCCCTCGGCTACGCCCTTACCCTGGGCACGCTGGAGGAGCAGGAACTCTATCTGCTCGTAGTGCCGAGCGTGCTGATCATCCCGGTGGCCGCCAGCCTGCTGCCCAGGGTGCGTGCCGCGGCCGTCGCGGCGCTGGCCGTCATCCTGGCCATCAACCTCGCGACGTCCGTGCGCTGGCTGGTGCAGCCCGACAACGGATTCGCGCGCGCGCTGGCCTACATCACGGCTCATGTCCCGCGCGGGGCCAATATCACCGACGCCGCGGTTGGCCTGTCCGGCGACGTCGGCCAGAACGCGCTCGCCGATTACGGCTATCACGCCGGGCTGTGGGTAACGCCGGCCGCCCGCGCCCGGCAGCACGTCAGGTACGTGCTGGTGCCGTGGGCCGAGGTCGATGAGGGCTACTCGTATCTCAGCCCGGCGCAGGTACGCCAGCTCACCGGACAAGGCCGGCTGGTGTTCTCCTTCCACGGCCGTACTTTCGGGGACCTGGCGCTCTACCTCCTCCCGCCGGCTGCCGGCGGTGACGGGCACCGCTTAGCCGCCGGGAGTCCCTGGCGGGACAGCTAGCGGAGCGCGCTGCGGGCCCGCAGGGTGGCACGGTACAAGCGGGGGTGCTGGTAGACCGCGTGACCGGCCCGCTGCCGGACCGCGGTGCCCGCCCGATGCGCGGCGGCCAGCACAGAGCCGGTGGTCACCATGCCCCTGGAGACAACGTTGTCGTGGCTGCGCAGCTTCTCCTTGAAGCTGGCTGCGCCGTCGCCTATATCGATGGTGCGCACGCCCGCCCCGGCGATCGCCTCGGTCAGCTGCAGAATGTGGATCAGCCCCGGTGAATAGCGGGCAAAGCGCTGGTCGTAGGCAATGAACCAGCCGTCAAGCTGAGTGCCGGCCCGGAGCCCGAACTGGCCGGCGACTGGCTGGCCGCCCGCATAGCTGACGGTCAGCACGCCGGAGAGTTGCTCACCCCGGGCGGCCAGCAGCTCCTCAAGCAGCCCGCTCGCCCAGGGACGGCCGTAGTCGAAGACCCAGCCATTACGGCGGTACTGTTCGCCCTTCCAGGCCATCATCGTGTGCAGCAAGGCCGGGTCGGTGCAGCCG
>DAHVAR010000084.1 GCA_027314515.1 Actinomycetota bacterium | reverse complement strand
TCAGGCAGTTGCCGTGGCGACGATCCAGGCGAGCACCATGGCTTCTTCGCGCCAGGCGTCGTAGCGGCCAGACCGCCCTCCGTGGCCAGCGGCCATCTCCGTCTTCAGCAGGAAGGGGCCGCCCTTGGCGTCTGCCTGCAGCCTGGCGATCCACTTGGCGGGCTCGTGGTACAGGACGCGCGTGTCGTTGAGGCTGGTCACAGCCAGGATTGGCGGGTACGTGCGGTCCGGGCTGACGTTCTCGTACGGGGAGTACGACTTCATGTACCGGTAGACCTCGGGGTCGTGCAGCGGATCGCCCCACTCCTCCCACTCCGGCACGGTCAGGGGCAGCGTCGGGTCGAGTATCGAGGTCAGCGCGTCCACGAACGGCACCTGGGCGACGATGCCGCCGAACGCCTCGGGCGCCATGTTGACCACCGCGCCCATCAGCAGGCCGCCGGCCGACCCGCCGCGTGCGACCAGTCGCTCGGCCGTCGTCCAGCCGTCCTTCACGACGTGCCGTGCGCAGGAGATGAAGTCCTCGAAGGTGTTGACCTTCCGGAGCATCTTTCCGTCGTCGTACCAGTGCCGCCCCATCTCGCCGCCGCCGCGAATGTGCGCGATCGCGTAGACGAAACCGCGGTCCAGCAGCGATATGCGGGAGATGGAGAATCCCGGGTCCATCGAGATCTCGTAGCTTCCGTACCCGTAGAGCAGGAACGGGGCTGTCCCGTCCCGCGCTACGTCCTTGCGGGACACTATCGAGATGGGGATCTTGGTACCGTCGCCGCCCACAGTCCAGGCGCGCTGCTGTTCGTAGTCGGCCGGGTCGTATGCCCTGCCGTCCGGCCCGGGCAGCACCTCGGCCTGCTTCAGCAGCGTGAGCTGGCCAGTCGGGACATCGCAGTCGTAGACAGAAGTGGGCGTCACCATCGACACGTATGCGAGGCGGAAGTTGTCCGTGTCATATTCCGGATTCGGGCCAGGGCTAACCTGGTAGATCGGCTCGGGGAAGCCGATCTCGTAACCGTCGGCTCCGTTAGGGATGACCCGCAGCCCGGTGAGCCCGTCCCGGCGCTGGTAGACCACCACGTGGGAGGCGAAGGCATCGACGCCGAGCAGTCGGGTATCGCCGCGATGCGGGATGACTGGCGTCCACTTCGCCGGGTCGGTCAGCGGCGCCTGCGCGAGCTCGAAGTTCAGCGCGCCGTCGTTGTGGAGGATGAGCAGCCGCTCAGTTCCGTCCGGCAGCACCTGGTGCTCGACGGAATACTCGACGCCCGGCCGCCGCGGCGCGACCACCCGGAACTCCCCTGCCGGGTTCGCCGCATCGAGGATCCTGACCTCGCTGGTGAGCGAGCTTGACGTGCCGATCGCCAGGTAACGCTCGCTGCGCGAGAGTTCGACGCTGACGTTGAATTTCTCGTCGTCCTCCTGGTAGACGAGCACGTCGTCACCGGCCGGAGTGCCGGCGACATGCCGCCAGACCCGATATGGCCGCCAGGCGTCGTTCACCGTGATGTAGAACAGGGCGCTGCCATCCGCTGACCAGGCCGTGCCGTAATAGGTGTCGGGAATTTCGTCCGGCGCGACCTCGCCCGTTACCAGGTTCTTGAAACGCATGGTGTAGCGCTCGTCGCCGTCGAGGTCGGTGGAGTAAGCCAGCATGGCGCCATCCGGGCTGACGTCGAAAGCGCCGACCGCGAAGAACGGGCTAGTCCCGGCCAGCTCGTTTCCATCGAGCAGGATTTCCTCACCGTCGAGCGGGCTGCCGTCGGCCGTCATCGGCGGGCCGGCGTCGTCGGGCCTGACGGCCCGGCGGCAGTGCACCGGGTACTGCTTCCCCTCGATCGTCCTGCTGTAGTACCACCAGCCGCCCTTCCGGGACGGCACGGACAAGTCCGATTCCTTCGTCCTCGACTTGATCTCGGTGAAGATCGCCTCTCGCAGTTCCTGCTGCCCGGCGGTGAGCGCATCTGTGTAGGCGTTCTCCGCCTCCAGGAAGGCAATCGTCTCCGGGTTGGCCTTGTCGGCCAGCCAGGCGTAGCCATCGACGAAGGTATCGCCGTGATGCGTCCGCTCCGCCGGCACCTGCTTGACGACGGGTATCCGCGGTGCCTGGGATTGCGCTGACTGGTCGCTCATGACCGTTGAGCTTACTTCGGCGGGATTGGCGCGCGCCCGGCTGATGGCTGGCCGGCCCGGGCGGTGGTGGCCGGCTCGGCGTACCCGCCTGGACAACGGATACGCTGGGCCAGCGCAGTACCCGGATGGCAGCGCACGGATTGCAGCGCCCGGATTGCAGCGCCCGGATTGCAGCGCCGACGGAAGGCGGGAGTTGGATGCTGGTTGTGGTCCTGCTCGTCGTGGTGCTCGCGCTGGCAGTCATCGCCGGCATCACGGTCTGGATCAGGCGGACGGCGTCCTGCGGACGGCGCACCGGCTTGCCCTCCGGCGACCTGCGGAGATCGTTTAGCGGCGATGTCTTGTGCCGGTCCGCCATCACCAGTGGCGGATTCGCGCGGCTGGAGTTCTTCGATGACGGCGCCCGATTGCGCGGCATCGCGGTGAGCCGCTGGCTGGTGCCCACCTGGGAAGCCCGCTACGACGAGCTTGCCGTCGCCGAACTGGTAAGGCTTCCCTTCAGCAGGATCGCCGTCTGGCTCCGCGTGCGCGGCGAGTCAGGCGGGATCGGCTTCCTGACCAATTTCAGCCAGGACATTCTTCGCGAACTGGCGGTACGGGACGTCCCGGTGAACCGGGTGATAGCCGAGGTCCGAACGACCGCGGACCTGTACGCTCGCGGCCCGCATTCGTAACCGGAGTCCAGCCGCCGCCACGAGCCGCTAGCCGGCACCGCCGCCGTCGGCGGCAGCGTAGTACTTGTGCAGCGCTCGCACCTGCCCGGCCCAGAAGGCCAGTTTCTGCTCCTCAGAGGCACTGCGGGAAAGCATGCCCAGATCCTGGGCGTAGGCGTAGAAGCCGCTGCCGGCGTCGCCGGAATCCAGGTAGCCGACCAGCGCGGAGATCATCAGCCGGGTGACCGGCCTGTTCAGCTCCACGATCAGGTACAGCAGATGGCCCATGGCCGCGCGCTCCTCGGCGCGGCTGAAGTCGAAGCCGGGCAGACCAGTGCGGCGGGCCAGGACCGCGTTGACCTCGGTATAGGACGTGAACTTCCCCTGCCGAGCCCGCTCCGCCAGGAAAGCCAGCCCGGCCTCCGCTAGCTGATCCCAGTCGCGGTCGTCTCGCCCGTATAGCGCCAATGCGTCTCCTCAGCAGGCAGCGCAACCGAACACAACTGGACGCTCGCTGCCGGCTGTCGCCAGGTTCTGCGCAACCGTGCCGCCACGCCCGCGTTACTGCTTGACGCGCCGGACGGTGCCGAGGTTGCCATGAAGACGGCACCGAGGTTGCCATGAACTGGTGCCGATGGCGCGGGCACAGCGGCTCGAGCTGCCGCTAACTGTGCCGGAACTCCACGACGTCGCCGTCGCGCATCACGTAGTCCTTGCCCTCGATCCTTGCCTTGCCCGCCGCCCTGGCCGCGGCGACCGAGCCCGCCGCCATCAGGTCGTCGAAGGAGACGATCTCCGCCTTGATGAAACCGCGCTGGAAGTCGCTGTGAATGACGCCCGCCGCCTCGGGCGCGGTGGCACCGGCCGGGATGGTCCAGGCCCGTGCCTCCTTCGGGCCGGCGGTCAGGAACGTGGACAGGTTCAGCGCCGCGAAGCCGGCCCTGGCCAGCTGCGCCAGGCCCGGCTCGCCGAGGCCCAGCTCAGCCAGCATCTCGGCGGCGTCAGCGGGCTCGAGTTCGGCGAGCTCGGATTCGGTCTTGGCGTCCAGGAACACCGACTCGGCCGGGGCGACCAGCGCGGCGAGCTTCTTGCGCAGCTCGTCGTCCGCGAGTTCCGCGTCGTCTTCGTTGAACACGTACAGGAACGGCTTAGCCGTCAGCAGCTGAAGCTCGCGCAGGTCAGCCAGGTCGATCCCGGCCGCTGCGGCGCCCGCGAACAGGGTCGTCCCGCCATCGAGCACGTGCTGCGCCGTCTCGGCGGCGGCCGCGATCCTGATGCGCTCGGGATCCTTGCCCCCTTTGGCCTCCTTGGCCAGCCGCGGCGCCGCCTTCTCCAGGGTCTGCAGGTCAGCCAGCATCAGCTCGGTGGCGATGGTCTCGATGTCACGTTCGGGCGAGACGTCACCGTCCACGTGGCTCACGTCGGGGTCGGTGAAGACGCGAACCACCTGGCAGATCGCGTCGGTTTCGCGGATGTGGGACAGGAACTGGTTGCCCAGCCCCTGCCCGGCCGACGCGCCGCGGACCAGTCCGGCGATGTCGACGAACCGGACGGTAGCGGGCAAGATCCTGGCTGAGTCGTAGAGGCCGGCCAGCGCGTCCAGCCGGGGATCGGGAATGCCAACAATCCCGACGTTCGGCTCGATAGTCGCGAACGGGTAGTTCGACGCGAGCGCGTTCGCCCGGGTCAGCGCGTTGAAAAGGGTGGACTTGCCGACGTTGGGCAGGCCGACGATGCCGATAGACAGGCTCACCGGGAAATTCTAGTAGCCCACGGGAACGGGCTTTGTCCCGCCAGGCAGCGCCATACGGCGCGCGGCGGCGAGGGCCAGGCGCTGACCACGAGTTGGCAAGCCGCTACGGCCGAGCCGGGCGTGTCGGACCGGTAACTGTCGTTACCGGCTGCCAGCATGCTGGCTATGAACGCGATCATGTTGCTGATCGGGCTGTTGCTCGGCGCCGCGCTCGGCGCGTGCATCGGCTACCTGCTGGCGCGGGGCCGGCTGTCCGGGCTCGCCGCTGACCTGACCGGCCAGGCCAGGGCGGCCGACGAGCGAGCCAGGGCCGCGGACGAGCGAGCCGGCCTGCTGGAGCGCGCCGCGCGGGAGAAGGCGGAGCTGATCGGCGGCCAGCTCGCCGAGCACTTCCAGGTGCTGTCGGCGCAGGCTCTCGACCGCAGTACGGACACATTCCTGCAGATCGCCGAGGGGCGGCTGAGCGCAGCCAATGCCCGGGCAGCCGGGGACCTGGACAACCGCACCGCTGCGGTCGAGCAGCTGGTCCAGCCGCTGCGCGAGACCCTGGCCAGGGTCGAGAGCCAGCTACGCGAGGCTGAAGCCGCCCGGCGGTCGTCGCACGCGGCGCTATCTGAGCAGGTGGCGATCGCCCGGCAAAGTTCTGAGGAGCTACGGGCACAGACAAGGGCGCTCGTGACCGCGCTGCGCCGGCCAGAGGCACGCGGCCGGTGGGGCGAGATGCAGCTGCGCCGGGTGGTGGAGCTCGCCGGCATGACCAGCAGGTGCGACTTCGACGAGCAGGTCAGCGTGGCGACCGCCGACGGCGCGCTGCGCCCGGACATGGTGATCAGGCTGGCGGGCGGGAAGAACATCGTGGTCGACTCGAAGGTCTCGCTGGCCGCCTACCTCGAGGCCGCCGAGGCCGCCGCGGACGACGTGCGCGCGGCCCGGCTCGGAGCGCATGCCCGCCACCTGCGTGAGCACGTCGACAGGCTCGCCGCCAAGGCGTACTGGGCCGCGCTCGCCAGCTCGCCCGAATTCGTCGTGCTGTTCATTCCCGGCGAGGCGTTCCTGGCCCCGGCGCTGGAGCACGATCCGGGACTGCTGGAGTACGCGATGGCGCACAAAGTCCACATTGCCACGCCGACCACGCTGGTGACGATGCTGCGGACGGCGCAGTATGCCTGGCAGCAGGCAGCACTGTCGGACAACGCGCGGGCCGTGTTCGACCTCGGCCGCGAGCTCTACGACCGGATCGGCAGCCTCGGCAAGCACGTCGATGGCCTGGGCAAGGCACTGACGAACGCGGTGACCGCCTACAACAGGACTGTCGGGTCGCTGGAGAGCCGCGTGCTAGTCAGCGCGCGCAAGCTCAACGAGCTGGGAGTTGTCGAGACCGCGCTGCAGCCGCTGCGGCCTGCGGAGGTGACCGTGCGGTCGCTGTCGGCACCCGAGCTGATCATCGAGCCCGGTCCGGAACTGGTGAGCCCCCCGAGGGGCGCGGTCGCTTAGCTGGCAGGCCGGGCCTGGCCGGTCAGGCCCGGCCTGGCCTGGCCTGCAGCGGGCTTGCGGAGCTCGCGCGGCAGGCCGAAGGCCATGCGCTCGCGCACCGCCTCGACCTCCTCGACATCGGCGAACCCGTTGTCAGCGAGCCGCCCCAGCACTCCGTCCACCAGGTCCTCGGGCACCGAGGCGCCGCTGGTCACGCCCACGGTGTAGGCGCCGTCAAGCCAGGACAGCTCGACGTCGGAGGCGTCGTCGACCAGGTAGGCGGCGCGTGCGCCGGCCTCCTTGGCCACCTCGACGAGACGGACCGAGTTCGACGAGTTACCCGAGCCGACAACGATCACCACGTCGGACTCCGCCGCGATCTGCTTGACCGCGGTCTGGCGGTTCTGGGTCGCGTAGCAGATGTCATCGCTGGGCGGGTCCAGCAGTTGCGGGAATCGCTGCCGCAGTGCAGCCACGGTCTGCGTGGTTTCATCGACCGACAGCGTG
>DAHVAR010000081.1 GCA_027314515.1 Actinomycetota bacterium | reverse complement strand
CCCCCCGCGCTGATCGTCGCCTGCCGGCTGCCGGCCGGCGCCCTTTCGGCATGCGCGGGGGGGCGGGTTTGCCCCGGCCACCCCTCCTTTTATAGGTGCGCAGCGGTTCTAATTGGCATTCCTGATAATGGATGATCTTGTCGTTCACCTATGCAGCTATACGATCAAGTAAAGTCATGAAAAACGGCGCGACTCGCGCTGCTACTGAACTGCGACACAACAAGGGAATTCATGGCGCTGCCGTGCTGCCGAAAATCCGTCCTGCTCGGCGGCAGGGCAGCGGCAGGGCTTGGGCTTTCGCCGGGATCGATGCCCCCCCCGCCGATGGTGAACCAGAAAAGCTCAGCGGGCGCGGCGGGATTGAATCCGGGTAGCAACAGCACCCGGTTGCCGACGGCACGGGCAGAACTCGCGCCGCGGGCCTGGGCACGACGTCCGAATCGTCCGCGCCGGCCACCGCACCGGGCCGCGTGCGCCGCGAATGTCCGCCGCAGCGCGCAGAGCGCTGCTTGACGAGGCGTCACCACGGCTTGGTGGCACGGGCCAAGCGACCGGCAATCTCCCCGATGTCGTCGAGCGTGCCATCGGCAACGGCCATGACCAGTTCATAGGCCTCGTCGTTGGTCAGCGTCAGCCGTCGTCCGTTGACGCCGTGGAAAGCGATCAATCCGGCCAGTGCCAGTCGCTTGTTGCCGTCAACCAGAGCGTGGTTACGGGCCAGTGAGTGCAGCAGAGCCGCGGCCTTAGCATCCAGGTCCGGGTAGGCGTCCGCGCCAAACGCGGTTGCCTGCGGCCGCGCCAGGGCTGACTCCAGCAGCCCGATATCCCGAACTGCCGGCTCGGCACCCAGCACCCGCCGCGCGACGTGGAGTAACTCCGGCAACGTCAGGTAGATCACTGCGCGAGCCGCTCCAGCGCTTCAGCGTACCGGGGCAGTTCCTCGTCGATCACGCGCTCAAGAAGCTCGGCTCGGCTGTGGCCCTCGACGTACTCGCGGATCGCCTGGCGTGCGACGTCCTGCATCGGCCTGCCCTCGAGCTCCGCCCGTCTCCGCAGTGCCAGGGCTTCGTGGTCGGTGAGCCGCAACGTCATCGCCATTTCAGCATGGTATCACTGGTGATACCAACCTCCCAGCGCCGGAAAACTCATGACAGCCCACCTCCTCCTGCCACCGCCGCTACCACGTTGTAGGGCAGGTACCTCGGATGCACCAGGAGCGCCCTGGCAAGCTCGCGGATCTCCAGTCGCCGCGGCAGCAGCTGCTCTTCGCAGCGCCGCCACGCGGTCACTTCATCCGATCCGAAGGACGCGGTGATCGACCGGCGGAACCTGTGCGCGTCCCCGCCGTCTCGCCGCCAGCTGCGCAGCCACTCCCGCAGCTCCGCATCGCTGGCCGGCATTGTCCAGTCCATCAGCCGCTCAGCGACCTGTCCGGCCGCGTCGATGAGGAACGCCTGCTCGCCGGCGCCGGTCACGCTATGTACCCGGCCCTCGCTGCGGTGCCCGTGATGGATGCTCGCCGAGCTGAACCGCGCACCGACCGCCAGGGCCGCGACCGCATGCCCGGCCTCGTGCCATGCGGTCCGCACCGCCGCCTTCCTGGCCGGCGCCAGGCTGGCGTAACAGCCGCAGTCGTAACGCTGCTTCACCCAGCGGGAGTGCACGATCGACTCATCGTCGTAGCGGACCGAACGCAGCAGCTCCGCGCGGATCCGCGTGACCGCCTGCCGCTCGGCGGGCTTCAGCGCGGTCATGAGCTTTCCATCCGGCGCGGCGATGTCAGAGGTCTACGGCAGGCTGCGCGGCGCCCGGGGTCATGCCCGCCCCGGACCGCTTGACCAGGGTCGCGAGCGCCTCGGTGAACCGGTCTACCTCGTCCAGCGTGTTGTAATGCGCGAGCCCGATGCGCAGCGCCTCGCCCCAGCCGATCCGTTCGTGCAGGCCGAGAGCGTAGTAGCTGCCGTGGCTCCATACCCCGAAGCCCAGCTCGGCAAGATCGATGCTGAGCCGGGCTGACGGAATGCCATCGAAGTTCACCAGGAACGTCGGCACCCGGCCGGCCATGGAAGGCAGCCCGTAGAGGTTAGCGCCCGGCGGAAGGCCAGCCAGCAGTTGCTCGCCAAGCTGACGCTCCCAGGCCACGATCGGGGACATCCCGCCCAGGCTGTCGTGATACTCGAGCGCCGCGAGCAGGCCGCCGAGCAATTCGTATGGCAGGGTGCCGGTCTCGAAGCCATGCCCGGCTGGCTCGCGCGGCACCGGCCGGGCCTTGTAGGGCTGCCACGACTCCAGCAGTTCGCGTCGGCCGAACGCGATGCCCAGATGGGGTCCGCAGAACTTATACGCCGAGCACAGCAGCACGTCAGCACCGACCGCGCGCACGTCGATCGGCTGGTGCGGAGCGTACTGGACGGCATCGACCCAGGCCAGAGCGCCAGCCCGATGGGCCAGGTCGCAGACGGCTCGGGCGTCCACGATGGTGCCGACTGCATTGGCGGCCCACGGGAACGCCACGACCTTCGTCCGGGGGCTCAGCTGCCGTTCCAGGTCGGCCAGGTCCAGCGTGGTGTCGGCGTGCACGTCAGCGTGCCGCACGCGCAGCCCGAGATCCTGGGCGAGGTCAAGCCACGGCGCGACGTTGCCGTCGTGATCCAGTCGGGTCACCACGACCTCATCGCCGGGCCGCAGCTGTCGGCCCAGCGTGCGGGACAGCATGAAGTTGAGCGCGGTGCTGCTCGCGCCGAAGATCACCTCGTCCGCCGAGCAGCCCAGGAACCGAGCGGTTGCCGCGCGGGCCTGGTCCACCGTCTCGTCGAGCCGCCGGCTGGTCGCGTACGGCGCGCCCGTGTTCCCGCTCGACTCCCGGTAGACGCGGGCGACCGCATCGCCTACTTCATCCGGCACCTGGGTGCCGCCGGGGGCATCCAGGAACACGAAACTGCCGTTCAGGGCCGAGAAACGGGCACGCGCCAGGCCGAAGATTTCACCGGGCTCAGCCGGGCGTCCGGTCACGCCAGGGCGCCCATAGGGTCCCAGGCGGGCAGCACGATCGGCGCGGCGTCGAGCGCCTGCTGTAGTTCCGCGGGCAGCGCGCTGCGCCGGGCCGCGATCTCGAAGACGTACTCGCCGAACCACGAGTCGTTCATGGTGTAGAAGCCGTCCTTGCCACGGTCGGCGCCCCAGCTATTCTCCACCCGCCAGCGCCGGATGGCGCCGTCCAGCACGTCGACTCCGGTGAACAGCATCGCGTGGGTCATCTGCGTCTCGTGGTACGCCAGCCGGTCCGCCTTATCCAGGTCGAATGCGGCATCGTAGACCGAGGGGAAGTCATACAGGCTGGCGTCCCAGACCCCGTACTCGTTGCTCATCATCTTGCCGACGTCGCAGCCGAACCAGACCGGCTCGCCGCCCTGCAGGGTCTTGGCGGCGATGTCCTTGATCACTGACATGTCGACGTTCAGGTAAGTCACCGGCGGCCCGCCGACGACGTTGCCCAGGTACTCGACGGTGAAGGTCCGGCCGGCCGGGCTCGTCGGCCGCGGGTCGTGCACCAGGCATACGTAATCGTCAAGCGGCAGGTCGACGTACGTGGCCGCGAACTCCTTCGGAGTGAGCACGCCGTCGCGGTGGAACTTCTTGTCCTTGTCGGTCCACTGCCAGTCGAAACTGTCCGGCGGGGTACCCAGGTGGATGCACAGCACGCGGTAGATCGCCTGCAGGATCTCGGCCTTGACCGACCTGGCAGCCGCGACGCTCTCGGCTGCGGCCGCCCGTACGGTGCGCGTTCCCTGATGAAGCTGGTATCGAAGGATCGAGTTCAGCCTGGCGGTGTTGGACGAGCTCTGAGTCTCCGGCATGTAGCCCTTCGGCACCAGGCCGTGCTTGGCGACCAGGGCGGCGAACATGTTCCACTGACCGCCATCGCCCGCGACCGACTCCAGCAGGAAGGCCACGGTCCTGTCGTCCAGGTCGCGGTCGGCGGTCTCGATGATGGCCTCGAGGAAGTAGTTGGCCCGCTCGATCTTGTCCCAGAACATCGCGTAGTTCTGGGAGAACTCGAAGTCCTTCAGCCCGGTCTTGCGCATCACCCCGACGCGGAGCAAGTTCAGGCCGGCGAACAACCAACAGCGGCCGCTGCGCTCCTGATTGGTGACCTTCCAGTCGTCCAGGTGCGTGGACAGGCTGTGGTCGACGTTGTTGACGATCTCGCGATTGATGGCGACGTCGTCGACCGTGACTCTGGTCACGGCATTCTGCGCGAGGCGGTAGGCCGGGTTAGCCGAGAAGTCCTTGCGCAGCAATTCCAGATCAGCAGCAGCCAGCGTGCCATCCATCCCGGCATCATCCTTCCGTCGCATCAGCTCTGCATGCCAAGTTACCAGTGCTTCGGCCCGTCGCCCGAGCGCAATATTCCGGCCCTCGGGTAGAGTACGGGGCGTACCGCACCGGTAGCGGGTCCGTCACTCGAGGTTGCTGATTGTGTCGAGGAGGGCCTGCTCATGTCGCCGATCGAGGTACGCCCGTTCCGCCGGAGTGACCGGGACCAGCTGACCGTACTGGTCAACGCGCACGCGGCCGCCGTGGTGCCCGGTCTTGCGGTGTCGGTCGCTGCGCTGCTCAGCCGCCTGGAGCGGCAGCCAGGCGAGTCCATCGTCGACCCCTGGGTCAGCGAACGGCTCACGCTGGTCGCGCAGCAGCACGAGCGCGTTGCCGCAGCCGCGCACCTGCTCCGGTACGCCGCGGACGAGCGCGTCAGCCCGCAGTACCGGAATGCCGGCCAGATCGGCTGGCTGGTGTTCTGGCCGGAGGGACCGCGGATCAGCTCGCCCTACTGGACCGACGCGAGGCCGGCCGCCGACCGGCTGATCGCCGCTTGCGTCCGGCAGCTTGAGGACTGGGGAGTCGTCGGTCAGTACGCCGGCGGCGACCTGCCCGTTCCCGGTGTCTACGGGGTGCCGGAGCAGTGGCAGCACGTGCGCGCGCTGTATGAGCGGGCCGGGTTCACCCATGACGGGCACAGCGAGCTGGTGTATGCGGCTGATGTCGAGGACTTGCGCCGTCCCGCAGACCCGCCGCTTCCCGGCCTGGCCGTCCGGCGGTCCGTCGGGCTTAACGGGACCCGCTTGTCGGCGCTCGTCGGCGGCGACGTGGTCGGTTACGTCGAGGTCGAGATCTTCGACGACGGTGAGCGGCTGGCCCGTCACAGCGGCTGGGCAGACATCGGGAACCTGTGCGTTGCCGCGGACTACCGCCGTCGCGGTGTGGCGACCTGGCTGCTCGGCCGGGCGGCGGAGTGGCTGCGGCTGGCGCACGCCGACCGGCTGCTTGCCTACGCCGACCTGGCGGAAGGCGACGAAACAGGCCCGGGTAATACCGGGGAACGGGCGTTCTTGCAGGCGGCCCGGTTCACCGAGCTGACCAGGACTGCGCGCGGATGGACCAGGCTGTGTCACCCATGATCGTGAAGCATTTTCGCCGCCGGCGGCGGATTACCTTCATCCACGCGGGCGGTGCCACTGCCCAGCAGCGACCAGGCTATCTCCGGGTCCGCGGAAACCGCGCGTGATGCCATGCAGTCGACGCGCAGCGCGCGGCGGTGCCGCCGGGCGGCCCGGGTGAAGAGTCGTGGTGGCGTGCACAAACATCACGGCCGCACCCGCTCTACCGCACAACTGAGGCCTGGCGCTTTCGCCAGCCGCCCGTCTGCGGTAAGGAGGGGAAGGGCCAGCGCCGTCGCGAGTGCGGCATAGAGCGCGTCATAGAAGCTCACGTTCTGACGCAGTGCCCACGCGGCGCCCGCCAGCGCGCCGGTCATCTGATGACGATGGTCGATGAGCGGCCCGCTCAGGTGCAGGAGCGCCTCGGCGTCGGCCGCCGCAAGGTCACCGCGCAGCACCTGCCGACGCAGCACGTTCCCTACCTCTGCATCGATCAGGTGTGGTGCGTGACACACCTCGGAGGCGAGGCGCCGCCGCAGCTCCACTGCCGTGGCCGACCTCCCGAGGAGTGCGATGACCATAGCGGAGGCGTCGATGACAAGAGCCACAGGGTCGCCCGTTCAGCGTCGCTCAGCGGCCAGGTCAGCGAGGACGGAGGCGGCCTCGGGCTCGGGCATGCCCGCCTTGCTCAGGACCGCCTCGATTTCCTCGACCGCTTCTTCCTTGGTAGGTTGCCTGGCCAAGTTGATGATCTGACCGTGCATGTATGCCTGCATGGACTGCCCTGCCCGCCGTGCTCGGCGGCGGAGCACCTCGTAGAGGTCTTCCGGGATCTCCCGGACCTGGATCGTCGCCATAGCGCTATTATAGCGCTGTAGCGCTAGCTACGACAGCTTGCCTGGTCCCGGACCCGCTCAGGGTGTGAGTAGGTGTGTTGTCATCACTTGCACGTTGGAGTATCCGTGCACTCACATCGGCCAGTCCGCTAGGGGCGATCCAGCCTTCAAATTAACGGTTCCCGGTGAATGGGTTCGCCACTGTGAGCGTCCCGAACTGCCGACCGTCTTGCAGGTCCTCTGAGACGAGAAGACTGGCGCCCGCACGCAGCGCCGCTACCACGATGAGTGCATCCCAGAACGCCACGGTGTGCTCTTCCTCGAGGCGGCTGGCTGCCACGATCAGCTGAGGTTCCGTCGCGACATCACACCACTCGGCGTAGGCGGCGACCAGGCCGCGGGCCTGGCGCCGGGGCATCGCGGGTGTGAGCTTGCGGGTTGCGACCGTGTAGAACTCTTGCAGGACCTGCGTGCTCAGGCTGCCGTCCCGGCTCTCCCAGAGTTCGCTGAGGACCCGCTTGGCGGTGAGGTGGCGGCCACCGGCCTGGGCATCGTGGGCATACACGAGGACGTTGGTGTCCACGAAGGTCTTCACCGCTCGTGCAGTTCCGCTCGATTCCAGCGAGGTGCGCCGCGGTCAGCCGCGGCCGACATGGCTTCCAGGGCAACCGAACGCGCGCGCTCGTACCGCTCGTCCGCCTCCACCAGCCGGCTCAGTTGCTGTGCGACCAGGCCGCTGAGCGACATCCCCCGGTGTGCGGCGACCACCCGGGCATGCCGGATCGTCGTCTCATCGAGCTGAATGGTGAGATTTCGCTTCGTCATGGCCACAGTATCTCACGTGCGGCACGTTATTTCCACCAACCGGTTTCTACCGTCCGGCAACGAAGGATGCGACAGACCCATGTAGTGATCACTTCCATGGGGGCGGGGCGGGCTGGCCGCGCCTACCGGGAAGGCGTAGCGAGCCTGCGCGAGCGGAGCGAGTCGCGGCAGGCCGCTGCGACGAACAGAGTCAGAAGAACTGCGGGCAGCAGGTAGGACTGACCTATCCACCCCAGCGCGACGTCCATGCGCATCAGCGGGCCGGCATCCATCGGGAAGATGCTGCCCTGCCAAAGTCCGAAGGTGCTGACGGTGAGCGGTGGATTTACATAGGGCCAGGTGGCAGCGGCGAGCAGGATCAGCAGCCAGCGGCCAAGCGACGAGGCCAGTGCCATGGCGGCGCAGACCAGGGCTACCACTGCCAGAGACAGCGGATAGCTGGTGATGGTGACCGCGCACGTCGCGATGACTGCGAAGGCAACGTGCTTCCACGTCAGCAGCTGCAGGCCTCGGCGCGGGCCCGGTGATGCGGCCACAGCGACTACCTGCAGGCCCAGTGCCAGCAGGATGTAAGGGTTAAACGTGGTCAGGTACTCAAAGCGCAGGTTCTCCCATCCGGCTAGGTACGCCAGCCCGATCAGTGCCGCAACGGCCACCAGCCCCGCCCCGCGTCGAACGCGCAGTAGAGCAATGGCCGACAGAGCCAGCGGGGCGGTGAACTGGGCGGCAAGCGTTGGGAGGAAGTGCATCCGGAGAATCGGGTTACCAGGAAGCCGCAGATAGAGGTGCAGGAGCCAGGCCTCTTGGGTCGCAGCGGTCGTGAAGACGATTACTGGCAACATGACGCTCAGGACTGCCAGCGCGTCCCGCCAGCCGGGCTCGGTGCCCTTGCGCGATGGCTGGCACCTGACCCTCAGCGCGCCCCAGATCAGGTTGGCGGCCTCCGTGATCCCCGGCCGTCGCTGACGATCAGGTGCTGCGGTCATCAGCACCGCGAGCATCTCCACTTCGTGGACACGCCGGTAGGCGACGGGGTAACAGGCCAGCAGCCGCCGGTAACCGCGCTCCAGCCCGCCCCGGTCTGGCGGGAGCCGGCTCGGCTGCTGGTCTGCTAGCCAG
>DAHVAR010000079.1 GCA_027314515.1 Actinomycetota bacterium | reverse complement strand
CCCTGATCAATGCCGAGCTGGCCTGGGTCGAAGGCGTCATCACCGACCTCAGCACTGGCGCTCTGACCTGGAGCTACGAGGAATTCGCCGGGCTCGGCGCGCAGCTAGCGGGCGATCCCGGCAGGACAAACTCGTGGGCCTTGGGCTGACGGCAAGCGCGAACTGCGGCTCCTGCGCCGGGCCACCGTCAGTGACAAGGCAAGCGCGATGCCCGCCGCTGCGGTGAAGCACCAGCCGAAGATCAGCGTGCCGTTGGCCACGCCGTCATGATCCCATGTCGTGCTACCCACGGCTAGCTGACATCACCGTAGAGTTCTCGCGGTCCGATCAGGGCGATCCGTTCACCGTCGGTGTCCTCCGCTATCTCGCGGCTGAAGCCTGCCCCGCTGTAGCAGGCGAGAACTGTCTTCGAGGTGTCGTACCCGCGTTCGCCGAGCAGGACCCTTGCACGTCGCAAGCGCTGGACGTGCCTGGCCCCCATGACATCGCCGAGTTTCGCCTCACCCAAAGACAGCACCCGGCGGGGTTCTCCCGGCACCGCCGGCCCGAGTATTGCGACGTCAACCTGGATGTCTTTGCGCCGCACTGGATCATGAACTATCCCGGAACCAACCTCGCCAGGCAGGCCTGCGAAGGTCTCTGCGGGAACCGCGAGTGCATATGCGCGGCATAGCTCCTCGAAATGCGGTCCGGCTACCAGGGAGAGAAATCTCGCCCTGGCATCCTGCCAGACCGCTCGTCCGCGCCCGCTCTCCAGCGGGCCCCATTGCGGACGCATCACGACCTGGTAGAAGCTGACGAGCGGCTCGGCCAGCCGGTAACAGGAGCGGCCCGACCGGAATACGTCCGGGTCGCGGCGCAGCAACCCGCAATCCTCAAGGACATTGAGGTGGTGACCGATGTCCGCGGCCTTCCGGCCTATATAGCTGGCAATACCGCCGCGGGTGGAGTTCCCGTCCGCGACCGCCGCTAGCGTCGAGTGATACAGCGCGGTTTCCCGCAGTCCTGATTCCTCTTCCAGCAGGTAGCGAGCCTCACGGAACAGCGGTGTCGCGGGGTTCAGCACCGTCCGCAACACCCATTCGTCGAAGTCTCCGACCGACTCCGGGCTGTCGTCATTGATGAATCGCCGGTAGGCCGGTGTCCCGCCCACGACGGCATTCAGCAGGACGGCCAGTATCGGGTCCGTCACTTCCCAGTACCTCGCCGCATCCCAGTAAGGGAACGGCCGCACAACGAGCTCGAGCGAGGCACGGCCGCGCAGCGGCGCGGTTCCTCCGAGCAGCCCGCCCATCAGCCTGATGGCCGATCCGCACAAAAGGATCTTGATGTCCACGCGCCTGGTCGTGCCCTGGTCGAGTTCGCGCTGGAGGATGGACGGTAGCGATGGG
Source organism: Actinomycetota bacterium (assembly GCA_027314515.1). Taxonomy (GTDB): domain Bacteria; phylum Actinomycetota; class Actinomycetes; order Streptosporangiales; family Streptosporangiaceae; genus JAJYUU01. The sequence continues at coordinate 1,858 of DAHVAR010000079.1, read as the reverse complement.
GTAGCCGCGCAAAGATACGGGAACTCGTCCAGGATAAGAAATCTCGGTTCCCCCCAGCCGCCACTGAACAGGTACCTGATTGCGTCATCCCACGTCGCCAGCCGAGGCGGCGCGGGCAGCCCGGCGTACCTGCCCAGCGCGTCTGCGAAAAGCCGCAGGGATTCGGTCTCGGTAGCCTCCGTGGCACCGAAGTACAGTCCTCCGGCTGCCTCCATCAGCGCTTGGAGAAGGTAAGTCTTCCCCTGGCGGCGGCGACCGCTGACAACGCCCAGTTCTGGGCGACCCGCTGGCCGCCGTGACACGAACGCGGCCAAGTGTCGCCATTCGTCCGCGCGATCGAAGATCCACTGCGGTTTGCCGAGCATGGGAGGATTCTAAAACGAGTAGTACAGTTCGTCGAATCACACTACTCCTTCTTGCCGATACGCTGCCGGCCGCCGCGTCAGTCCGCGCTGCCGCCGGAATCGCTGACGGGACCACCCGCTGAGCTGCCGACGGGATGGCTCACGGAACCACCGGCCGGACCAGCGCGCTGCGTCCGCATCCGGGAGGGTCCGCGGCTCCGCAGCGGCTGGCAGCTCCTCGAGTTCGCGCTGGGAATAGCTGGCTTTCACGGAACCCACCGGTCACCCCATGACGCCTTCCGCGCCTGCCGGTACGACTCGCCCTTGCTCTTGCCCACCAGCTCGCGGCTGCTGGTGCCGTCGGTGCGGCACAGATCGAGCATGACCAGCCCCTTGCGCTGCTGCGGCCGGCGCACCACCCGGCCAGCCGGCCGATCCGGCCCAGCCGGCCCAGCCGGCCGATGCAGCCGATCCGGCCGATCCGGCGGGCCCGGGTCCGGCACGCCCGCATCCGGGCGCACCCTGTCGGGGCTGATCGCGGCGACATAGCTGAACTTTTCGTCCTCGTAGCCGAGTTCGGCCCCCTTGGCCTGCCGGTGAATTGGCGACCGTGGCAGTCGCACCGCGAAATGGCACCAGTCCCCCTCGACGGCCAGCGGGCAGCCGAGCTGATGCGGGCACGGTGCCGCGATCTGATACCCGGATGACAACAGGCGCTCACGAGCCGCCAGGATCCGCCGGTGGCCGGCCGGCGTTCCCGGCTCGAGGATCAGCACGGCGGGAGCGGCGCGCGCGGTCAGCATGGCCAGCGCGGCTTGCTGCGCCGGTGCCAGCTCGCCGAGCACGTAGCACGCGACGGCCAGGTCCCCCGATCCGAAGTCGCCGGACCCGGCCGGCTCGCCGCCGCCAAGACGACTGTCGGCTGGGCCGCTTCCGCCCCCGCCAGGATCGCTGCCGCCGTCGAGCCGCCACGGCCGCCAGGTCGCTGACCGCAGCGCGCCCGACGCCGCCCCGGCGAAGATCGCTTTTCCCAGCCTGATCGCATGCGCTGACTGCTCAAGCAATGTCATCGCCTCGATACCGGGCAGGGCGCTGGCTACTGCCCAGGCGGAACCGCCCGTTCCCGCCCCGAAGTCGATCAGGCTCGACGGCGCCCAGCCAGGGAGGGCCAGCCGCATCTGAAGCAGCGCGGCCGCAGTCGCCGCCGCTGTGGCCGGCATCCGGTACGCCGCGTACGCGGCCGCGTCGGCCGGGGATGTGATGACCTGCGCTGCTGGTACCTCGCCAGCCCGGTACGCGGTCATCAGCCGCTGCACGCTCGCGCCAAGGTTCCCCGCGCTGCCGCCGGCCAGCGCTGCCTGCACGGCGGCAGCGAGCGAGCTCAGGCCGGCAAATCCGGGTTCAGGCGCAGCCACCAGCCCACGGTAGCGTGCGCCAGGAGCACCGGCCGGACGCACTGGAGTCCGGCTAGCCTGTCCGCCTGAGCGAGCGGAGCCGGTATGCCAGACCTGCGG
>DAHVAR010000074.1 GCA_027314515.1 Actinomycetota bacterium | reverse complement strand
CTAACCAGCAAACACAGAACACTAGAAGGGGTTGCTTCGCATGCAGGTAGGTCAGCAAGAGCGCCGCCGGTCGCGGCGTCCCAGACTGCGGGCCGCGCGCCCGGGCCAGCGCCGCGGGCGGCTGCGCCTCGCCAGAGCCGGCACGCTGCTGGGCGTGTGCGCCCTGGCGATCAGCGCCTGCGCGTCCAGCGGCTCAGCTTCCTCAGCCAACGACGTGATCTCCTTTCAGCTCTGGGAGTCGCACAATGGCCCGCCCGTCGGCACCGAGATGACCGCCCTCGTCAACGAGTTCAACGCCACGCACAAGAAAATCCATGTGAGCATCGTGGTTACCAAGGCCTCCACCAAACTGCTGGCTGCGGTTGCCGCCGGGGATCCGCCGGTTCTCGCCGAGATCAGTCACTATGACGGCCAGTACGTGAAGGCGGGCGCGCTGGTCTCCTGGAACAAGTTCATGACGGGCAGCAGCGTGGTGAATGCTGCCAACCTGGTCCCGACCGCCTGGACGAACGGCGAGGTGAACGGACAGCACTACCGTCTGATGGCTGACCTCAAGCTGTCCGAGGTCTTCTACAACAAGACCATGTTCGCCAGTGCGGGCATCACATCAGCTCCGTCCACCTGGGCCCAGCTGAAGGTAGACGTGGGCCTGATCAAGAAGAAGCTCCCCGGCGTGATCCCGCTGGGCTGGAAGGACTCATCCGCCCACATCCTGCCCGCCTTCATGAGCAACGGCGGCACCATGCTCGCCGGAAGCAATTCGGTCGGGCACTCGGTTGACTTCGCGTCCGCGGCTGGAACCGCGACGTTCTCCTACTTCCGTTCCCTCTACGCGGCTGGCGAACTGCAGTTTCACCACGGCACTACCCTGCGGGAGGACCTCGCGGCCGGCAAGATCGCCATGATCGACGGCACCTCCGCCGGGTACCAGAAGGCGCTCACGGCGGTGGCAGGAAAGTTCCCGGTCGGCGCCTTCGTCGAGCCTGCCGGGTCCACCGGGCATGCCTACAACCTCGCCCAGGGACTTGGGTTCGTGCTGCCTAAGGGACACAGTCAGGCACAGGACGAAGCCGCCTGGACGTTCGTGCAGTGGTGGTTCGGCGCGGCGCGGCAGGCGAGCTGGGCCGAGACGACCGGCTTCGCGCCCGAGACGCACGCCGGGATCGCGGCCATCCCCGCATCGTTCCTGGCTAGCCACCCCGGCCTGCAGGCCTCGTTGTCCGCCGCGGTCTCTCCTGACACCTTCGGCCGGCCAGTCTCCGACAGCTACAACGAGGTGCAGGCATCGCTGGACACGGAGTTCTTCAATGCCGTCACCGGCCGCCAATCGGTTTCCTCCGCCCTGACGGAACTCGACAAGCAAGGCGACTCCTACATGAGCGGGGCAAGTGAACTGTAGGCACCACGAGCTGGTGCGTCCGGCCGGCGCCGCCACCTCCGGGCCGGACGCACCACTCCCGCTCCGCGGGAGGTTTCCTTGATTCCGGCCTGTTCGCCCGCCGATCCGGCGGGCGAACAGGCCGCGCTGCCGTACACTCCGGCGGTGCCTGCCGCGCAGCCGCGGATCCTGGTCGTCGAGGATGACAGGGAACTCGCATCCGTCCTGCGGCGGTACCTGACGGACGAGGGGTTCACCGCCGATGTGGTCGACGATGGCGAATGGGCGGTCGGCATGCTCACCACGGTCGACTGCCCCATCGACGCGGTCGTGCTCGACCTGATGCTGCCGGGGATAAGCGGCCGGGAAGTGTGCCAGAGAGTCCGCGCTGCCGGCCGCTGGGTCCCGATCGTGATGGTCACCGCTCTCGGCGACACCGGTGACCGGGTGCAGGGCTTCGCGGACGGTGCTGACGACTATCTAGCCAAGCCATTCAGCCTGCGGGAGCTTGTCATGAGACTGCGAGCGGTGCTGCGGCGGACCGGGGGCTGGGGCGCGGCCAGCGCGGCACCGACGGCGGTGCTCGAGGTTGGCGATCTGCGACTGGACCTGCTCCATCGCCGTTGCTGGCGGGCCGGCGCCGAGCTGGCGCTGGCACCTCGCGAATTCGAGGTGCTTGAGTACTTCATGCGCCGACCCGGCTTGGTGATCAGCCGCCGCGGTATTCTGGCCGGCGTCTGGGGCACCGATGCCACCGTCTCTCCGAATACCGTAGACCAGTACCTGGCGCTGCTGCGCCGTAAGATCGACACGCCGTTCGGCCGGTCAGACCTGGAGACCCTCCCTCGCGTGGGCTACCGGCTGCGACTACCCTGGCCTGGCTGACCATGTCCATCCGGCTGCGGCTCGCGCTCACCGTCGCATTTGTGGCCACTGTGCTGACAGCCGTTGTCGCTACCGCGTTTGCCATGCTGCTGCACGCCGGGATGATGGCCACCGTCCATGACACGCTGCACCGCAGCGCGCTGCGCGTTCGCCGCGAACTCAGCACCGGCCAGCTGCCCGTCGCTGCCGCCGATGCCCGTTCGGCGGCGACCGGCGACCAGAGCGTCGTTCAGGTCCTCGGCCCGGGCGGCAAGGTCGCCTACACCACTGACACCGCCGGGCGGGCGAGCTTGCTCACGGCCGGCCAGCGCGCGGCGGCCAGCCGCGGGCCGCTGCTCGTCACCCGGCTCCGTCGCGACTGGCCGGCCTCGTACCTGCTGCTCGCGCAGACCGTGCGCGGCATTCCCGGTCAGCCTCCGCTCGTCATCGTGGTCGGCGCATCCCTCGACGAACTCGACAAGACGATGGCCTGGGTGCTCACTACCTTGATGATCGTTGGGCCGCTCATCATCGCCATCACCGCAGCCGGAGGGTGGCTGCTGGCCGGCCGTGCCTTGCTCCCGGTGGAGCGGATGCGGGCGCAGGCCACTGCCATTTCGGCCGGTACCCCCGGGCAGCGCCTGGCTAGCCCCGGCACCCGCGATGAGCTTGACAAGCTAGCGGGCACCTTCAACGGCCTGCTCGATCGGTTGCACGGCGCCCTGGCACGGCAGCGCGAGTTTGTCGCCTCGGCGGGCCACGAGCTGCGCACGCCGCTGGCCGTGCTCTCCGCCGAGTTGGAGTACGCGCGCCGGCCGGATCGCACGCAGGATGAGGTTCGCGCCGCGCTCGAGGTACTGGATTCCAGGCTTCGCCAGCTCTCCTCGCTCGCCAGCGACCTGCTGCTGCTCGCCCGCGGCGATGAAGGCGCGCTCGCACTGCAACCCCGGACGCAGCCGCTGGAGCCGCTCATCGCTCAGTCACTGCTGGCGTTCCGAGTCCGCGCCCACAACGGCGGCTGCGCCCTGGTGCTGAACGCCGATCCAGGGGTGCAAGCGGCTGTCGACAGCGGCCGCTTTCAGCAGATCGTCGAGAACCTGATAGTCAATGCCATCGATCACGGCGTGGGTTCGGAGTTCATCGAGGTCTCGATCCGCGCCCAGGACGGCTGGGCGGTGGTTGAGGTGGCCGACCGCGGACCCGGCGTGCCCGCGGACTTCCTGCCGCGGGCACTGGAGCGCTTCACGCGGGCTGATCCCGCCCGGTCGCGGGGTGAGCGCGGCTCGGGCCTCGGGCTGTCCATCGCCGCCATGCTGGCGCGGGCGCACGGCGGGTCGGCCGCGATCCGCAACCGTCCCGGCGGCGGTGCCGTCGCTGAGGTAAAGCTTCCGCCGGCCATGCCGGATGGCGGACCCGCAGCGGGGCCAGTTCCACCGTGAGCGGGGCGAGCAGCCGGCGTCAGCGGCCGGGCATAAGGTGAGACGAAACGGGCTCGCGGGCCCTGCGGCGACTGCTGCTGGAAGCCGGGGCTGTCAGGAGCGCACAGCGATGGCAACGAGCAGAGTTCTGCAGATCACCGATTCTCAGACCGGCCTTAGCTATGAGATTCCGGTTGTTGACGGCGCGATACGAGCGATCGATCTGCGGCAGATCAGGGCCTCCGACGATGATTTCGGTCTTATGTCCTACGATCCGGCCTATCTGAATACCGCGAGCTGCCGCAGCGCCATCACCTATATCGACGGGGACCGGGGGATCTTGCGCTACCGCGGTTACCCGATCGAGGAACTGGCAGGGCAGACGTCGTTCCTGGACGTCGCCTACCTGCTGCTGAACGGCGAGCTTCCCGGCAAGGACAAGTCGGGGGCGTGGGCGGATGAGATCACCCATCACACGTTCGTGCACGAGAACGTCAAGAAATTCATCGACGGCTTCCATCATGATGCCCATCCGATGGGCATCCTGGTCAGCACCATCGCGGCGCTCTCGACGTTCTATCCCGAGGCCAGGGCGGTATCTGACCAGGTGCGGCAGCAGGAGCAGATAGTCCGCTTGATCGCGAAGATGCCGACCCTTGCTGCCTTCGCTTACCGGCACGCGATGGGCTTGCCGTACGCATACCCCGATAACGGACTGTCGTACTCGGGGAACTTCCTCAACATGATGCGGAAGATGAGCGAGCCCAGGTACAGCCCGGATCCGGTGCTGGAGCACGCCCTGGATGTGCTTTTCGTCTTGCATGCCGATCACGAGCAGAACTGCTCCACCAGCACCATGCGGGTGGTCGGCAGCTCTCAGGTCGACCCTTACTCGGCGGCTGCGGCCGCTGCGGCCGCGCTGTTCGGCCCGCTGCATGGCGGGGCCAACGAGCAGGTCCTGCGGATGCTGCGGGAGATCGGCTCGGTCGGCAACATCCCCGCCTACATCGAGCGGGTGAAGCGCGGCGAACTGCGGATGATGGGCTTCGGGCACCGCGTGTACCGGAACTTCGACCCGCGGGCGAAGATCATCAAGGAGGTCGCTGACCAGGTCTTCGAGGTAACGGGCCGCAATCCGCTGCTGGACATAGCGCTGGAGCTTGAGCGGATCGCGCTCGCTGACGACTACTTCATCAGCCACAAGCTGTACCCGAACGTGGACTTCTACTCGGGCATCATCTACCAGGCCCTGGGCTTCCCGGTGGCCATGTTCCCGGTGCTGTTCGCCATCGGGCGCATGCCAGGCTGGCTGGCCCAGTGGCAGGAGGGCACGGCTGACCCGGAGCAGAAGATTTCCAGGCCCCGGCAGATCTACGTCGGCCAGGGCCTCCGCCACCTGGACTAGCGCCACCTGGACCAGCCCAGTGGCGCGAGTCTGCGATACGCCCAGTGTCGCGAGTCCGCGATACGCCCAGTGTCGCGAGTCCGCGATACATCTGTTCCGGGAAGGGAATGACCCTGGACTGCTAGCTCACGGCTGGGCCGGCCGGCTCAACGTAATCCGCAGCTGGGGGGAAAGTAATGCAACGGGTCGAAGTACTTCTGGAGGACGATCTCACTGGCGGCCCTGCGGACGAGACCGTCAGGTTCGGCGTGGACGGCGCCGACTACGAGGTCGACCTGAGCACGCGGCATGCGACCGAGTTCCGCCGGTTGCTTGCCCCGTTCGTGGATCATGCCCGCCAGGCGCACCGCCAGCTGTCCCGTGCCAGGGTCAGGACGGCGGCGAGCCGGGAGCGGAGCCGCCACATACGTGCCTGGGCTGAGCAGCGGGGTTTCGCCGTGGCGGACCATGGCCGGCTCCCGGAGAACGTCATTCGCGAATACGATGCCGCGCACGGCGGCCGCCAGCCAGCGGAGCCGGCTGCCGGGCGCGCCGGAGCAGCCGGACGTGCCACCGCGAAACCTCAGCGCAGGGTGCGGGCGTCCCGGCGCCGGACGTCCGGGCAGTTAGCGCCGGGACGGCCCGGCCGGCCGCGGAGGCCGCGGGTGCTTCTAGAATTGCCGCCATGCCCTTGCTGGCCGGGAATTGCGCGCTGATCACCGGCGGGACAACCGGCCTCGGCCTGGCGATTGCCGAACGCTTCGTCGGCGAGGGAGCCCGGGTCGTCATCACCGGCCGTGATCGCGGCCTGGGCCGCCGCGCCGAGCAGGCACTAGGACCGCAGGCGCGGTTCCTGCCCGCGGATGCCGCTGACCCGGACGCGATCGCCTCGTCGGTGAGTGCGGCGGCCAGCCATCTTGGCGGCCTGGACGTGCTGGTGAACAACGCTGGCGTCGGAGTGAGCGCCCGGCTGGTTGACACGCCGCTGGCGGACTATGACGCGGTAATGGCGGTGAATGTCCGTGGTTACCTGCTCTATGCCCAGCATGCCTACCCGTACCTCGCGCGCCGCCGGGGCTGCATGATCCACGTCGCCTCGGATGCCGGGATCTGGGGCGAGCAGGCTACCGGCCTTTACTCGGTCACCAAGGCCGCCGTGATCATGCTGGGGAAGATGCTCGCGCTGGACGGAGGGCCGGACGGAGTGCGCTCGAACGTGCTGTGCCCCGGCGACATCTGGCCGGGCATGCGGCACATGGCGCCGCCGGGCGAGGATGGCAGGCCTGAGGAAGGCGACTGGCCGCTGCCGCCGATCGGCCGCCTGGGTGAGGCCCGCGACGTCGCAGCGGCAGCGGTGTTCTTCGCCAGCCAGGAGGCTGACTTCATCACCGGGACGACGCTCCTGGTGGACGGCGGAATGACGGCCGGTTACCTGCAGCGCGAGCGCAGTACTCCGGAAGCCGGCTGACCCATCGCCGGCTGACCCGTCGCCGGCAAAGGTGTCGCCGACGCTGATGTCGGTATGCGATGAGGCGGCATGGAAGCGCGTTTTGTCTACCGGGGGGAACCGGCCGGGTCAGGAGAACTCGCGGAGCGCTGGCCCTGGAGAGCACATGGCGGCGGTCATGCAAGCCATCGCGCTGGGGCGAACAAAGCACCATGGGGGCGAACAAAGCGAACAAAGCACCATGAGGGCGAACAAAGCGCCATGAGATTGCGGACGAGGTGGGACTCGGACCAACGGGGATGCTGCGCAACCTGACGGCACTGCGGCTGGTCGAACGCGTCATGCCGGTAACCGAGTCGGCACGAACACGCCGACGGACTTACCGTATCGCCTTCGGCTGATCCGGCGGGCGCAACTCGTTCTCGATGCGCTCGCGGAGCTGAGCGTTCCCGGGCCAGTAGACGGTCCACACGATCTTGCGGAGGTGCGCGTCATCGTAAGGCGCCATCGCGGCGTAAAACTCGTCACGGTTCATCCGGGCCGCCGACATGAGACCCGATCGTAGGGCTACCGGCGAGCCGAAGCCGGCCGGTCAGATCTCAGCGGCTGCGGTAAGGCCTTCGAGCACGGCTTCCTCTACGCTCCGCGGGGCCAGGCAGTCGCCGATGCCGACGGCGGGAATGCCGTGCGCTTCCAGGTCGGCCAGCAGCTCCCCGGCTGGCTCCTGGCCGCAGGCGAGCACGAGGCCGGACACGCCGTCGAGGACGACAGGCTCGTCGGTGAGGACGTGCTGAAGGTAGACGGTGCCGTCATCGGCGCCGTAGGGACGCACCAGCGGCAGCACGGTGACCCGCTCGCGGGCCAGCGCCGCGAGCTGACGGTCCCGCACGTACTGCTGCAGGCCTTCACCGGCTGCGTAGCCGCGCACGGCGAGAGTGACCCGGTGCCCGGCCGCGGCGAGCAGCCGGGCGGTGCCGATGCCGACCCAGTCGCTGCGCCAGTCGACGACGACGACGTGCCCGGCGGGCGCGCTGGCGGGATCGCCGATGACCTGCCAGGAGTCGGCAACCCACGGGCTGCCGAGTACCTCCAGCGGCGGCCGGTAAGGCCGGGCGCCGGTCGCCACCACCACGAGATCGGGCGCCTCATCCTGCACGGCAGCCAGGTCGATCGGGCAGTGCAGGGTCACCTTCGCTCCGGCCCTGGTGACCTCCCGGTACAGGTTGCCGATGGCGCCGCCGAACTCCTGACGGCCGGGCAGCCGCTCGGCGAGCAGGATCTGCCCGCCCACCCGCCGGGATGCCTCCGCGAGCCGGACCCGATGGCCCCGCTCCGCGGCGACAGCGGCGGCCTTCATCCCGGCCGGCCCGGCGCCGACCACGAGCACCTGCCTCGGCTTGGCAGCCGGCGTTCGCCGGCCGTACCGCAGCTCCCGGCCGGTCTCGGGGTGCTGGATGCACGAGATCGGGTAACCGGCGTGGAAGTGCCCGATGCATGCCTGGTTGCACGCGATGCAGGCGCGGATGTCGTCGCTCCGGCCGCCGGCGGCCAGGCCGGGCATGTCCGGGTCGCAGATCAGCGCCCGGGTCATCACGCAGGCGTCGGCCTGGCCGGATGCGATGATGTGCTCGGCTTCCTGGGGCTGATTGATCCGCCCCGCCACGATCACGGGAACGCCCACTGCGCCCTTCAGCCTGGCAGCCGCGCCAGCCAGATAGCCGTTCCCGACGGTCATTTCGGGGACGATATGGTCCGAGCCGGCGAGCGTGGCTGAGGTGCCGGTCGTGACGCTGAGATAGTCGACCAGGCCGTCAGCAGCGAGCGTGACGGCGGCATCGCTGGCGACCTCTGCGGGCAGTCCGGCCGGCTCGCGCTCGTCGAGCGAGATCCGCATCCCGATCACCAGATCCGGCCCGCCATGCTCGCGGACCGAGTCCAGTACCTCCCGCAGGAAGCGCAGCCGTCCCTCGGGGCTGCCGCCGTAACCGTCAGTGCGCTGGTTGGTGGCCGGGTTGAGGAACTGCGCGGGCAGGTAGCCGTGGCTCGCGACGACTTCGACGCCGTCTAGGCCGGCCCGCGCGAGCCGCCTGGCCGCCAGGCCGTACCCCAGCACGATTTCCGCGACCTCCGCGGTGCGCAGCGGGCGGGGCATGACGCGGAAGCGCTCGGTCGGCACCGCCGACGGCGCGACCGCGACCGGGGCGGTGCCGTCGGCTGACTCCATTACCTCCCGGCCGGGGTGGAACAGCTGGCCGAACAGCGCTGTGCCGTGCGGCTTGACGGCATCCGCGAGCGCCCGGTAGCCAGGGATGCACGAGTCGTCCACGGCCATGAGCACATGGCTGGTATAGCGGGCTGTCTCGTGCACGCCCGCGACCTGCACGACGATGAGCCCGGTGCCGCCGCGGGCGCGCGCCTCCTGGTAGGCGACGAGGCGGTCGGTGACCGCCCCGTTGGTGACCATGACGGTGTCATGCCCGGACGACACGATCCGGTTGGCGATCGTGGCGTTCGCGATGCGCAGCGGACTGAACAGGTGCGGGTAGGCGGCGCCGCTCACTGCGGGCCGTCCGCGGCCCGGATCCCGGCCTGCGCCGCCGCCAGGCCAGGCTGAGCGGCGGCCGGAGTTTCCCGCCACAGCGCCTTGCCGCGGACGCCGAGCTGCACGTACCGGGCGAAGAAATAGGACAGCAGCCCGACCACGATGACGCTCAGCGAGATCAGCTGCTCGGTGCCGCCGCCGTAGCCGACCAGGGCCGGGTGGGTGAAGCCGATGGCGATCATGACGATGTTGAACAGGACCAGCAGGGCAGCGACGGGTATCCAGGCCGCCCGCAGCCGGATGGCCCGCTCGGCGTCCGGCGCGACGGCGCGCAGCAGCAGGAACCCGGCAAGCGCGAACACGACCGACAGCAGGTAACCGAGGTTGCTGGCGAAGATGATCCCGGCCACGTTGGAGACCAGGAACAGCACGGCCAGGTTGAACACCAGGTCCACGGTCATGCCGCGGGCAGGCTGGCCGGCCCGGTTCAGCTTGTGCAGCTGGCGCACGGTGAGACCGTCCGCCGCCATGCCGTACAGTGCCCGGCCCGAGTCGCTGGTGGCCGAGCCGAGTGCGATGATCTGGGCCGCGCAGACGATCGCGATGGCAACACCGCCGAAGGCCGAGCCGAGCAGCTTCGTGGTAAGCGTGGCGAAGAACCCGATGGGGTTGCTGGCGATCTCGCCCTGGCCGACGGCGGCCGGCAGAATCGTGGTGGACAGGCCGACCACCACGATCATCAGCAGCGCCGAGCTGCGCAGGGCCCTTGCGACATCGGTCTTAGGGTTGCGGTACTCGGGCGTGAACGTAGCCGCGATCTCGGTACCGTACGACGTCCAGGAAGCCACGAAGCCCCAGGTGAGCAGCGTGATCACGATGGTCCCGGCGCCATGGCCAGCGGTGAAGGTGAGCTTGCCGTGCAGGTCGCCGGCCGCGATCGGGCCGATGATGCAGACGCCGGCCAGCAGGGCCAGCGCGGCGGCGATGACGATGTTGGTGTTGATCACCGGCCGCAGGCCGGAAATGTTGATCAGGTAGACGCCGACGACGACTGCCGCGGCGATGTAGGTCGGCAGCCCGACGTGGTTGCCGAGGACGTTGATCGTTCCGGTGACGTGCGGGAACCACTGGGCCTGGACGAGGTCCCCGATGACCAGCGATACGACGGCGAGGGTGAGGGACCAGCCAGCCCAGTAGCCCCAGCCGAGGATCCCGCCGAGCGGGGAGAAATACCGGGACCAGATCCGGCTGGCGTAGATGGCGATACCGCCGGAGGCGCCGAGGTGCATCCCGGCCAGTTCAGCGTAGATGAAGTTCTGCAGCAGCGCGATGACGCTGGTGCCCAGCCAGATCGCCAGCGCTCCCCAGGCGCCGACGGCGCCCACCTCGTAGCCGATGAGCGTCAGGCCGCTCATCGGGATCACCAGCGCGAGCCAGAAGCCGCCTCGCCAGGTGAGCGTCGGGGTGAAGCCGTGGGATCGGGGCGGCACTGCGGTTGCAGGTTCCGGCGTTGCGGTCATGGCTGTCCTCCGGGGTGCTGGGAGTGCGGGGGCTGTGCTTGTCGGGACGCTGATCGGGGGCTTGCGGATCGGGGCCGGGCGGTCCGGTTGTCCGTGGTCTCGGCCAGGCCGGCGAGCCTGGCGCCGAATCGGGCCAGGGCGCAGGTGCTGGCCGAGCGGCGGCATTCCTCCCACGTATCGGCGAGGCGGAACATCCGGTACATGGCGTGTACGCCCAGCCACCGGGCGGGCTCGGGCTCCCAGCGTCGTGCCCGGTGACCCACCCACGGCAGCCGGGTCAGGTCAGTGTCCCGGCCGAGAGCGAGGTCGGCCAGCGTCCGGCCGCCGAGGTTGGCCGCGGTGACGCCGTGACCGGCGTAGCCAGCCGACATGCCGATGCCGGAGGCCGGGTCGTAGTCGACGAAGGCGCACCAGTCACGGGTGACGCCGAGCACGCCCGACCAGCCATGCGCGACGCTGAAGCGGAGGTCTGGGAAGAAATCAGCCAGCCGCCGGGCCAGCGCATCGACCGTGTGCTGGTCGATCTCGCCCCGCCCGCCTGTTCCCGAGCCGAAGCGGTACGGCCGGCCCCGCCCGCCGATCGCGATCCGGTCGTCGGCGGTGCGCTGCGCGTAGACGAAGGTATGCGCGGCGTCCGACAGGCACTCGCGCCCGGTCCAGCCGATCCGGTGCCACTGGCCCGCGGTCAGCGGCTCAGTAGCGATTATCGAGCTGTTGACCGGGATGAGCCGGCGGTCGCCCAGCAGCCGGTCGCTGTAGCCCTCGGTGCAGATCAGCACGCGCTCGGCCGTTACCGTCGCCCCCGGTACCTCGACAGCGCCCGGCCTGATCCGTCGCGCCGGGGTGTGCTCGCAGATCGTGACACCGCGTGTCTCCGCCAGCCGGGCAAGGCCGAGGACGAGCTTCGCCGGGTTGACGCGGGCGACGCACGGGTAGTACAGGCCGCCGACGGCCCCGCTGATCGCGATCCGCTCGCCGACCGCGGCCGGATCCAGCAGCAGCACCTCGCCGTCGGCCATGCCGTAGCGCAGGTCGGCGTCCCGGCGCTCGCGCAGCCTTTGCATGGCCGCGCTGGTGGTCGCGGCGACGAGGTTGCCGCCACGAACGGCGTCGGCGTCGATGCCGTGCTGAGCGAGGATGGCAAGCACCTCGCCGACGGCCTCGATCAGCACGCGCTGGAACGCCGCTACCGCTGCCCGTCCGCCTGGCCCTTGCTCGTACACCGACCGGTTCCCTGGCATCAGGTGGGACAGCCAGCCGCCGTTGCGGCCGGAGGCGCCGAAGCCGGCCTGCTCGGCCTCCAGCACGATTACTCGCAACCCCGGCGCGTGCAGCGTCAGGTAGTAAGCGGCCCACAGGCCCGTCATGCCCGCCCCGACGATCGCGACGTCACAGTCCGTGCTGGCGGTCAGCGCAGGCCGGGTCGGCTCGCTGTCGGCCTGTGCGGTCATCCACAGCGAGATCTCGCCGTTGCCGGCCGGGATGGCGCTCACGCTGACCGCCTCAGCGCGGCGGCGCGGGCGCCGGCGCAGGCCGCCCGGTCGATGTCGTCGCCGGCCCAGCCGGCTGCCGACCCGACCACCGTGAGGCCCTGCCCGGCTGTGTCTGCGCTGGGCTCCTGCCAGCCGCCGGGGACTGTTTCGGTGCTGCCTGCCCGGTCGTACCGCCACTGCAGGGCGAGCTCGTTGGCTGGCTGCTCGCCAAGCGCGATGCAGAGCAGGTCGGCCGCGAGGTGGCGGCGTCCCCGCGGGGTAGCGACCTGCACGCGCCGCACGCGGCCCAGCCCGAGCACGCGACTGACGTCCGAGCCGGCCAGCACCCGCACGGATCCGCTGTCGCGCGCTGGCCGGGTGCTGTCGTGCGCTGGCCGGGTGCTGCAGCCTGACTGTGCCGGGCGGCTCAGCACGGCGAGGTCAGCGCCCGGCTCTTGCCTTCGGTCGATGAGCGCGGCGACGCTGACCCCGGACTCGCGAAGCTGACGGGCGAGCCAGTAGCCGCGGACGCTGTCGGTCAGCACGACCGCGCGCCTGCCCGGCGCGACGCGGTCGACGGCCAGCAGCCGGCCGACACCGTCGGCAAGCATGACGCCCGGCTTGTCGTTCCCCGGATGCAACGCGGGCACGTCGTAGGAGCCCGTCGCGGCGATCAGGTGCCGCGGCCTGCACTCGATCAGCTCGCTGGCGGTCAGCAGGGGGATGACGCCGCCCTCGTACCAGCCGAGCGCGCTTCCCTCAATGACCGTGATGCCAGGATGGCTGGCCACCTGCCCGGCCAGCGAGGTGGCCACCTGCCGGGCCGGAGCCTGCAGGCCGGCGCGGGTGACCGGGTGGACCCTGGCCAGCGACCGGCCGCCGAGCTGGCCGCGGTGAGCGAGGACGACGGTCGCCCCGGCCTGTGCCGCGGCGAGCGCCGCGGCACACCCCGACAAGCCGCCGCCGACCACGAGAACGTCACAGCTGTCCGCGGTCGCAGCGGCCAGGCGCGGTGCGGCCGCGGTGGCGGCCGGCAGCGTTCCCGCCCCGGCCAGCCTGGCCATTACCGCCGCCGCCCGGCTGGCCAGCCAGGGGTGCGAGCGGAACAGCCGGAACTGGAATCCGGCCGGCAGGAACCGGGCAACCAGGCCGGCCGTGCGCAGCAGATCCACTCGGGCCGAAGGCCAGCCCCGTTCCCGCGAGATAACCTCGCCGCCACGCACCGGGGCCGTGCACGCGGCGACGCCCGGCAGGCCGTCGATGGTCAGCTCGCAGTTCCCGCAGGCGCCGAAACCGCAGGTGTAGCCCCGCGGGCGGCGGTACTTGGGGCTGCGGGCAAGAACCCGCACGCCGGCCCCATGCAGCGCGCTGGCCACCGACTGGCCCGGCCGGGCCGCGATCATGCGGCCCTCGAAGCAGAACGTCGTGCGGGCGGGCACCGCGTCACCGCCCGGCCAGTGCGCCGCCGGCGGCGACGACGAGCGAGGACTCGCTGATGAGACGCCCGTCGAGCAGCCGCTGCGCGGAGAACGGCTCGATCAGCGGCGAGACGTGGCCGGTCACGATCTGCTCCGCCAGCAGATCCGCGGAAGCCGGCGCGGCCATGAACCCGTACACCCAGCCGATCGTGAGGTAGAACCGGGAAATTCCCGGCGCCGTGCCGATGACTGGCGCGAGGTCGGGAGCCTCCGAGACGGTGCCGGCCCAGTGCCGCAGCAGCCGGACGCCGGCCAGGGCGGGGAACAGCCGTACCCACTTGCGCGCCATGTCGCGCAGCAGTTCGTAGGTGGCGTTCAGGCTCCCCGTCTCGTCCGTGCGCGGCAGTTCGGTGCCGCCGACAAACTCGCCGCGGCCGGTCTGATGGCAATAGCCGAGCAAGTGCGGTGAGGCGACCGCATGCCGCAGGAACGGCTTGAGCGCCTCGGTGACGATCATCTCCAGCCTGGCCTGCACGAGCGGCAGCCGCACGCCCGCGGTCTGGTTGAGCTGCCCAGCCGCCGCCCCGGCCGCATTGACGACGGCGCCCGCCGATATCGGGCCGCGGCTGGTGCGCACGCCGGTGACGCGGCCTGCCGCGGTGCTCACGGCATGGACCTCGACGCCGGGAAAGACGTGGGCGCCCAGCCGCGCCGCCGCCCGCAGGTAGGCCCAGACGACCGCGTCGTGATGTGCGAACCCGGCACGCGGCTGGAGCAGGCCACCGAAGACAAGGTCCGGATTAGCCGCCGGGAGCAGGCGTCGCGCTGCCCGGGCGTCGAGCACCTCGGTGTCAATGCCCAGGCGCGCGTGCGTCGCCGCGTCCTGAGCGCAGCGGCGGACCTCGTCTTCGGTCGACGCCAGGATCAGGTACCCGGTGGGCGAGAACAACACGTTGAAGTCCAGTTCGGCTGACAGCCTGGCCCAGCGTGCGAGGCTGTGGTGGAACAGCCGCGACCATTCCGTGCTGGCAAAGGCCGACCGGATCATCTCGCCGTTGCGACCGCTTGCCCCGCTGCCCGGCCAGGACCGGTCAAGGACCGCGACGCTGGTCACGCCGCGCCGGCAGAGTTCGTACGCCAGCGCCAGGCCCTGGACGCCGCCGCCGACGATGACGACGTCGTAACTGCGGGCAGGTAGCTCGCTGGACACGCCGGGCAGCATTACCGTGCTTCCCTGGTGCCGCCAGGCGGGTTCGCGGTGCCGCCGCGCGCATCGCCTGAAGCCGCGCCCGCCAGCTCCGCGCGGACCGGGCCCGCGAGATCCCCGAGCCGGACCGGGTAGAGCGGCGGGCGTGCCGAGGGACGACGCTGCGCTGGCTGCGACGGCCGTGATAGCCGGGCCTGGCGCGCAGGCTCGCCGCGCTCCTCGCGATCGGGCTGGCCGCCGAGTTCGGCGAGAATCGCACCCACCAGCGGAGCGCAGTACTTGCCCTGGCAGGAGCCCATGAGCACGGCCGTCGCGCGCTTGACCGTGTCCGGATGCCGGAACCCTGCATTCCAGCAGGTCCGCACGTCATACAGGGTCGCATCGTGGCATGGGCATACAATCGTGCGCCGTGACAGATCCGTGCCCAGCCGCGACATTATGCGCAGCCACGGGCGCCCCAGCGGCCGGAGCCAGCCAGCGGCCGGGAAGCGGCCCGCGCTTGGCTGGCCCGCGCTTGGCTGGCCCGCGTCCGGCTGGCCCGCGTCAGCTTGGCCCGCGTCCGGCTGGCGCCCAGCCCTCCAGCGCCCGGAATTAATCATAATGCTGTACTATTTATTATCAAGAGGTAGCTGTCAATACATGGGCGCGAGGTGTTATCGCTGACCGGGGAGAAGCGAGCCGGCAGGCCTGCCCTCACCGCGGCCGAGCTGCGGCAACGTAAGCAGTCGATCCTCGACGTCACCCTCACGGTGGTGGCGCGGCAGGGCGCTGACGCCGTGCGGCTGCGGGACGTGGCGCGGACAGCCGGCGTGTCCATCGGCACGCTGCAGCACTACTTCGACTCCCGGGACCAGCTCATCCGCGAGGCGTTCGACCAGCACGCCCGGTACGTCGTCGAGACGATCGAGAAAGCCGACGACCCGACTGCCGAGCCCTGGCCGCGACTGGCCGCGCTGTTCGATGCGGTTGCCGGCAAGCCCGACTTCACCAGGCGGAGCGCGCTGTGGATCGAGTTCGCCGCCGCCGCGCAGCACGATGCGCAGCTCCGCCAGCTGATGGACGGCGCCTACGAAGCCTGGCGGGCCATGCTGCAGACCGTGGTTGATGGCGGCGTCCGGGTGAAGGCCTTCCAGCCGGCACTTCCGGCTGACGTGGTCGTGGCCTGCCTGCTCGCGCTGATCGACGGCTTCGAGCTAGCCATCGCCATAGAAGCCGGCGGCGCCCAGCCGGCAGCGGTGGTACAGCAGCTCAAGGACACCGCCCAGGTTCTGCTCGGCTGCTGAGCCGGCCGGACCACCGGACCCTCATCACCTAGGAGTAGCCAGCGACGTCCTGCCGCCTCTCGACTCCCTGCTGGTTTGCCGGGGACTTAACCGGCAAATCGCTCCGGCAACCCCGGCAAACCGACAGGGAGTGAAGTCGGCCGCTCGATCGCGCCGCCGAGATCACGCCCTGGCTCGCCCCGGCGCCGGCGCCGACGGCCCAGCGGGCCGCCGGCAGGCCACCGGAGTCGGCTGGTGGCAGAGCCGGCGAATCGGAGGGACCACTCCCGACGCGCACGAGCTCGCCAGATCACAGGCCAGCCTCTCGAGCGGCTCAACGTCAGCTAACCTCGCGAGTCGCCGGGGAAGGCTCCCGCTCCTGGGGCTTCAGCGGCCGGCGCGTCCGCGGTTGCCCGCAGCGCGAGCCACACCTCGGCAAGCGACGCGGTCGAGGACAGGCTACGGCCGCTGATCTGCTCGAAGCGCTGCACGCGATAGCGCAGCGTGTTCGGGTGCACGTGCAGAGCCTGCGCGGCGCGCTCGGTGTCGCGATCATGCTCAAGCCAGACGCGGACTGATGGCACCAGCTCGCCGCCATGGGCAGCGTCGTAACGCACGACGGATCCGAGTACCTCTGCGGCCAGCGCCGCCAGGTCTGCGGAGTCGCCGGTCAGCCACTTCTGCGTCGGGTCACTGCCATACGTCATGACCGGCAGTCCTGCCTCGCCTGCGCGGGCAAGCGCCCACCCCGCCTCGCGCCGCGGCACGATGAGCGATGCGCCGGCCGGGAACGGGCGGCTGATCCCGGTTGTCGCGTCCTGCGCACTGGTCAGGACCGCCAGCGCCGCATCGTCGTGAATCAGCACGAACAGCTCGCCGCCCTGCCGGAGCATCAGGTGCGGCGCGCCGGATCCGGCAAGGGCGTCCGCCAGGCTGTCGTCACCAGGCGCCCCGCGTCCCTCCGCCGGACCGACAACGGCGAGGCGCAGCGCCCTGGCCAGGACGAAGCCGCTCGCCGCCAGGCGCCGGGCGACGGCCGCCCGGTCCAGCGTGCCCTGCAGCATCTCGGCCAGGGTCTCGGCGCCCTGCCGGCGTAGTATCTCCCGCTCGTGCGCCAGCATCGACACCTGCAGCGCGGCGACCGTGGCGATGTGCTGCACCACGGACACTCCGGCCGGGGCGGCGTCCGGTGATTCCAGCGCCAGTAGGAAGCCGGCCGGCCCGCGCGGACCGGTCACTGGCAGCAGATACCCGCCGGGCACAGTCGGCGGGCTCGGCAGCGTTCGCGGCATCAGGTCCGCGTGCTCGGGCAACGGGACCGGAACGCCGTCGAGCAGCGGAGCGCCCTGGAGCGTGCACGCGTAGAGCGAGTAACCGGACAGCCGCTCGAGCCGGCCGAAAATCTCGCGCGCGCTGAGCCGTCCCGCCGCTAGCCACTGGACGGCGCCGAACACGCGCAACTGCGCGTTCAGGCGCGCGCCCATGTCACCCTGAGCGGCCGCGGCAATCTCTTGCGAGATCGCAATGAAGGGCACCGGGATCGGCACCTCGACCACCGGGAATCCGCGCTCGGCCACCACCGCCCGCAGCGCACGGGTGAGCGGCGGCACGAACATGCCCTCCGAGACGGCCAGGCACGCCACGCCGGCGTCATCCAGCCGCTCGAGGTAAGCGCACTGGCGCTCCGCGCTGCGCGGAATGGCCATGCCAGTGGTCATGATCATCTCAGCTCCGCAGAGCCAGGGCGTCGGATCCTCCAGCTCGCTCACGTGTGCCCACGCGACCCGCCGGGAGATTCCCGACTCGCCTGCGATCAGCCGTAGCTGCAGGGCCGGGGACCGCAGCAGGTCCTCGACGGTGATGACGCCGTTACCCGGCACGCCGTTCAGCGTAGATTGTGCCGATCCACAGTCTCAAGGCCATGTTTTGGAGCTAGGACAATTGCCTCGCTCAGCCGCGCGCTCGCATACTCCTGCAAAGCCTCAGCCTCGGCGGCCTGGGGGTGCGATCGCCCCTCCGCCGGGCAGCCGGTGCGCTCAGTTGCGGCCGGCGGGACGGGAAGGACGTGCGATGGCGACTGTGGACGAGCCCGCCGGCCGGCCGGTGGCCGTGCAGCCGGTTCAGGTCAGCGAGGCGCACCTGGCGCGCGGCGCGCTCAGCCTCTTCGACTCAATCTCCTCGACGCTGGCGAACCTTGCACCGGTCGAGGGCATATTCCTGTCCATCACGCTGGTCGTCGTCGCGATGGGATCGCAGGCACCGTGGGCGTTCCTGATCGCGGGGATCGCCATCCTGGCAACCGGCAACACGATGTCTGAGTTCTCCAAGTCGATACCGAGTGCGGGGTCGTTCGTCACCTTCGTCGGCCGCGGCGTCGGCGCCCGCGCTCCGCGGACCGGCTCGGTGCTAGCTGGAATCGCTTATTACCTGCTCGTGATCTGCTACCCGGTCACGATCGGCGCCGTGGTCGTCTTCATGGGCTCGTGGGTCGCGTCGCTGTTCGGCTGGGGCAACGCCGGCTGGCTCGCGGTCACCCTCGCCGGGGTGGCGCTGGCCGTCCCGCTGCTGCTGCGCGGCGTGGTCATCTCCGCCAGGGCGTCCTTCATCATGTTCTGCAGCGAGGCCCTCGGCCTGATCATCCTCTCGGTAGTCGTGCTCGCCCAGGTCCACGGTCACCTCGGCGCGCCATTTCACGCCGACGGCGGCTCGCCGGGTGGGTTCCGCGGACTGGTCGGCCTGACGTTCGCGCTGGCCGTCTCCGGTTTCGTCGGCTGGGAGAACTCGGGTGCGCTCGCAGAGGAGTCGCGGAATCCGCGCCGTTTCATCCCGATTACGGTGTTCACCTCAGTCGCGATCATCACTGTGCTGTACGTGCTGTCGGCCTGGGCCGCAGTCGCGGGCTTCGCCGACTGGAAGGGAGCGGTCGCCGGCGTCAACTTCCTCGGCAGCCCGGCCGAGGCCGCGCCGTTCCTCGACCTGTCCCGGCATTTCAGCAGCTGGTTCGACTGGTTCATCGGCATCGTCGGCTTCACTAGCTCGTTCGGCTGCTTCATCGCGGCGGCCAACTCCCAGACCCGGATCACCTTCAACGGCGCCAGGGCCGGGCTGCTGCCCCCGTCCATGGCCGCGGTGAGCCGGACGAAGGTGCCGTGGGCATCCGTGGCGATCTACACCGGGCTGACCGTGCTGCTGGTCGTCATCCCGTTCTTCGCGCTGCACGGCAACGCCGTGTCGATCTTCTCCGACGAGGCCGGCATCGGGACGGTGCCGATCCTGATCGTCTACCTGCTGGCCAACATCGCGCTGCCGCTGCACGTGCTGGCGACGAACCGCGCGGCGTTCCGGCCGGTCCGGCACGTGATCGTGCCGCTCATCGGCACCGCCGTGCTGGTGTACGGTGTCTGGGAGTTCGTGCAGCCGAGCCAGCCACCGCCCGCCAACGTGTACTGGGCCTGGATCCTCGCTATCGTGGCGATCGCGGTGATCGCCACGGCCATCGCGTACGTCCGGCGGCGCCCGGCGCTTGACCGCGCTGCCACCGAGGGGCCGGAGCTCGTCCTTGACGCCGACAGCACCCGCTGACCTGACCAGGGTCGCCTGCTGCCAGCTCGGCCCGCGGATCGGCGAGCCGGACGCGAACCGTGCCGCTGGCGTGGCCGCCGCGCAGGCTGCCGCGGCGAGTGGCGCCGCGATCGTGGTCCTCCCCGAGCTGAGCGCCAGCGGTTACGTGTTCCGCGACATGGCCGAGGCGAGGGACCTGGCCGAGCCGGCCGACGGCCCGACCGCGGCGGGCTGGGCAGCTCTCGCCAGGCGGCTGGCCATCACGGTCGTCGGCGGCATCTGCGAGCTCGGCGCCGACGGCCTGCTGTACAACACCGCGCTGGTGGTGGACGCCGGCGGGGTCCGAGCCGTCTACCGCAAGGCGCACCTGTGGGACGCCGAGAAGCTGGTGTTCACGCCCGGCGACGATCCGCCTCCTGTCATCGAGACCGCTGGCACATCCCTCGCGGTGATGGTCTGCTACGACCTGGAGTTCCCCGAGTGGGCACGGTTGCCCGCGCTGGCCGGCGCTCGCCTGCTGTGCGTGCCGGCGAACTGGCCAGCAGCGCCGCGCCCGGCGGGGGAGCGGCCGATGGAGGTAGTTCGCGCCCAGGCGGCCGCGTCGGTCAACCGGATGTTCGTGGCGGTCTGCGACAGGACGGGTGCCGAGCGCGGCGTGGAATGGGTCGGCGGCTCGGTGATCATCGACCCGGACGGCTGGCCCGTCGCCGGACCGCAGCCCGGCGATCACGAGGTCACGGTCGCCGCCGACTGTGACCTTGCGTCGGCGACTGACAAGCGCATCTCCGAGCGGAACGACGTGCTGGCTGACCGGCGCCCGTCACTGTACGGCGGCATGAGCAGTGAGTGAGCAGGGCGCGAGCAGGACATGAGCAGGACATGAGCAGGACATGACGAGGGAGGATCGCGATGACTGACCAGCCTGGCGCCGGCCTGCCGCGCGTGGTCGCCGGCGACCATGTCGGCCAGGTCGATGCCACTCTCGTGCCGAGGTTCGCCGGCCCGGCCACGTTCGCCCGGCTGCCGCGGCTGGACGAGGTTTCCTCGGCGGACATCGTCATCGCGGGCGTGCCGTTCGACTCGGGAGTGAGCTACCGTCCCGGAGCGCGGTTCGGCCCGGCCCACGTCCGCGCGTCATCGAAGCTGCTCCGCCCGTACAACCCGGCCGCGGCAGTCTCGCCATTCGCTCAGCTTCAGGTCGCCGACGCCGGGGACATCGCCGTCAACCCGTTCGATATCACCGAGGCCATCAACCAGATAGAGGCCGGCGCCCGGACCCTCACCGGGGACGGCGCGCGCCTGCTCACCATCGGCGGCGATCACACGATCGCGCTGCCGCTGCTGCGGGTCGCCGCGCAGCGTCACGGCCCTGTCGCCGTGCTGCACTTCGACGCGCACCTGGACACGTGGGACACCTACTTCGGCGCCTCGTACACGCACGGAACGCCGTTCCGCCGGGCATCGGACGAAGGGCTGATCGACCGGGAGCACTCGGTGCACGTCGGCATCCGCGGACCGCTGTACGCGGCGTCCGACCTGGCCGACGACTCGGTGCTCGGCTTCCAGGTCATCAGCTGCCCCGAGATCGAGTCGACCGGACTGACCGGCCTCCTCGAGCGTATGCACGCCCGCCTGGGCGGCAGGCCGGTCTACGTGTCGCTGGACATCGACGTGCTGGACCCGGCGCACGCTCCCGGCACCGGCACGCCCGAGGCGGGCGGGCTGAGCGCACGTGAACTGCTGGCAGCGCTGCGCTCGCTCTCGGCCGTTACCCTGGTCGGAGCTGACATCGTCGA
>DAHVAR010000065.1 GCA_027314515.1 Actinomycetota bacterium | reverse complement strand
CTACCTGGCCAACGGATCGGAGCCCTGGCACATCCCGGCGGTCGACGCGCTGCCGAAGCTCAGGGACGATTTCAAGTTCGCTAGCGGCAACGTCGCGGTTGATGGAAAGGCCGGCCCGCCGTTCCTGCCGTTCGCCCGTGATCAGAAGACCCTGGCCCGGCCGTGGGCAGTGCCCGGCACGCCCGGCCTCGAGCACCGCATCGGCGGCATCGAGAAGGCCGACATCACCGGCTCGATCTCCTATGACCCGGATAACCACGACAAGATGGTGCGGCTGCGGCGAGCCAAGATCGACGGCATCGCTGCCGACATCACTCCAGTCGAAGTCGATGATCCGGACGGCCGCGCCAAGGTGCTCGTGCTCGGCTGGGGATCGACGTACGGGTCGATCGGCGCCGCAGTCCGCCGGGTGCGGCTCGCGGGCGGCTCGGTGGCCCAGGCGCACCTGCGGCACCTGTCGCCGTTCCCGGCAAACCTCGGCGACGTGCTGCGGCCTTACGAGAAGGTGCTGGTCCCCGAGATCAACCTGGGACAGCTTGCCTTGCTGCTGCGCGGCCGCTACCTGACCGACGTTGTGTCCTACAACCGGGTACGCGGCCTGCCGTTCCGCGCCGCTGAACTCGCCGACGTCATCCAGGATGTGATCGCCAATGTCTGACGGCCCAATGTCGGACGGCCCAATGTCTGACGGCACAGCAAACGGCGAGGCGGTTGCTGCCGAGTTCCCGGAACCGGCGCACCGGTTCGCCTCGCTGACCCTGGTGCCCAAGGCAGACGAGAAGCTGGCAACCAAGGATTTCAAGTCTGACCAGGAAGTCCGCTGGTGCCCTGGCTGTGGCGACTACGCGATCCTTGCCGCGTTCCAGTCGTTCCTGCCCGAACTGGAAATCCCGCGAGAGAACCTCGTGATCATTTCCGGCATCGGCTGCTCGTCCCGGCTGCCGTACTACGTCAATAGCTACGGCATGCACTCGATCCACGGCCGTGCCCCGGCGATCGCGACCGGACTAGCATCGTCGCGGCCCGATCTGTCGGTGTGGGTGATCACCGGCGACGGCGACGCGCTGTCGATCGGCGGTAACCACCTGATCCACGCGCTGCGCCGGAACGTGAACATCAAAATCCTGCTGTTCAACAACCGCATTTACGGCCTGACCAAGGGTCAATACTCGCCGACGTCCGAGCAGGGCAAGGTCACGAAGTCAACGCCGTTCGGCTCGCTCGACACGCCCTTCAACCCGGTGTCGCTCGCGGTTGGCGCGGAGGCCGGCTTCGTCGCCAGGACCATCGACTCCGACCGCAAGCACCTGACCAGCGTGCTGCGCGCGGCCGCCGACCACAAGGGCACCGCATTCGTGGAGATCTACCAGAACTGCCCGATCTACAACGACGACGCGTTCGCCCCGGTGACCGAGCCTGGCGAGCGGGATCAGCGGCTTATCAGGCTGGAGCAGGCACAGCCCATCCGGTTCGGCGCCGACGGCAGTCAGGGCCTGCGGTTCGGCCGCTACGGCGCGTTGGAGGCAGTCCCGGTCGCGGGCAGCGACCCGGACTCGCTGCTCGTGCACAATGCCGAGGAGACCGACCCTTCGTACGCGTTCGCGCTGTCCAGGCTGGACAGCTCTGATTTCGCGCACACGCCGATCGGCGTGTTCCGCAACGTCGAGCGGCCCAGCTATGACGAGCTTATGTCTGCCCAGATCGACACCGCCCGCCAGCAGCAGGGCGATGGGGACCTGGCGGAGTTGCTCGCTGGCGCTGACACCTGGCAGGTCGGCTAGCGTGCCAGCCGGGGCGGCGGGCGGCCGGGCTAGCCACAACTCGCCGACCGGTCTTGCCCCAGCCAGCCAGACCAACGCCGGCCAGACCAACGTCGGCCAGACCAAGTCCAGCCACACTGCGGTGCGTGTCGACCGCTCCGGTCCGGTGACGACGGTCATCCTGGACCGGCCCGAAGTCCGCAACGCGGTGGACGGCCCCACCGCGGCGGCACTGACCGAGGCGTTCGCCGATTTCGATGCGGATGACGACGCGGCCGTCGCGGTGCTTTTCGGGGCGGGCGGCACGTTCTGCTCTGGCGCCGACTTGAAGACCATCGGCAGCCCGCAGGGAAACCGGACCGAACCCGATGGCCCTGGCCCGATGGGCCCGTCGCGGATGCGGTTGTCCAAGCCCGTCATCGCGGCCGTCGCCGGACACGCCGTGGCCGGGGGCCTGGAACTGGCGTTGTGGTGCGACCTGCGGGTTGCCGAGGATGACGCGGTCTTCGGCGTGTACTGCCGGCGCTGGGGAGTGCCGCTGATCGACGGCGGTACCGTCCGGCTGCCGCAGATCATCGGGCTTGGCCGTGCCCTCGACCTGATCCTCACCGGGCGGGGAGTCGCTGCCGCCGAGGCCTACGAGCTGGGGCTGATCTCAAGGGTGGTCAAGCATGGCGACGCCCGCGAGGAAGCCGAGCGGCTGGCGCTGCAGATCTGCGGGTTCCCGCAGACGTGCCTGCGCAGTGACCGGGCTTCGGCGCTTGACTCGATGTCGCTGGGCTTCGGCGACGCCATGGCGAACGAGTTCGCCCGCGGCATGGCGACGCTAGCTGACCCTGGCGTCGTCGCAGGAGTGTCGCGGTTTCGCGGCGGAGCTGGTCGCCACGGAGCCCAGCCCTGATGACCATTGCCCTGGATCTTCCCGCCATCGGCCATCCCGCACAGGTTGACCGTCCCACACAGCTACCCTGCTTGGTACTTGGCCCACTGACCTAGGGTGTGTGGTATGCTTGTGCTGTGAGTGGGACGTACCATGTAGTCATGGGGGACCGCGGGCGGCTCGTCATCCCGGCTGATCTGAGGGAACGGACAGGGCTCGGGGAAGGCACCGCACTCATATTGCTCGAGACGCCCGGCGGACTCGTGCTTCTGACGCGCCCGCAGCTGCAGGAACTTGTCCGTGCAGATCTCGCCGGCCTGGATCTAGTCGACGAGCTTCTCGCCGAGCGCCATGCCGCGGCTGCTGCCGCAGACGCCGCGTGAACGTCTTCGACGCTTCCGCACTGCTCAGTTTCTTGCAAGGCGAGCAAGGGGCTACCGACGTCGAAGCCGCGCTGACGGATGGCGGCGCATGCGGCGCTGCCAACTGGTCAGAGATCGCACAGAAGATCCGGGCGCACGGCCGGAACTGGGATCTCTCCAGGGCGCTGCTTGCCAGCTACGGTGTGCAGGTGATGCCCGTGACGGCCGACGACGCTGAATGGGCCGCGCGCAGATGGGCAGCCGGTGAAGGATTGTCCCTCGCCGACAGGCTGTGCATGGCCCTCGGCGTCCGGCTAGACGCGGTCGTCTGGACAGCCGACCGGGCGTGGGGAACGAGCGGCCGGATACGCCAGATCCGATGAAATCCGGATCGCTCACCTAAAACTGTCAGACTGGCGCAATGGACGCCGGCGACCTGGAGCGCGCCTACCGCACCGAAGCCACCCGGGTGCGCGCTATCCTCGCGCGACGGCTCGGTGACGTCGGCCTGGCCGAGGAACTCGTTCAGGACGCCTTCGTCGAGGCACTTGAGCACTGGGCGGCTGACGGCGTGCCGGCCAACCCTGGCGGCTGGCTGACCACCACCGCCTGGCGCAAGGCCCTGGACCGCCAGCGCCGCGTGCGGACCGGGCGGGAAAAGCTGGCGCTGCTAGCCGTCACCCAGGACCGCGCCGGACCCGCCGCCGAGCACCTCACCGATCCGCAGGCCGAGGCTGACGACTTGCTCAGCCTTGTGTTCGCCTGCTGCCATCCGGCGCTGCCAGCCGATTCACGGGTCGCACTGACTTTGCGAGCGGTGTGCGGCCTGACGACCGCGGAGATTGCCGCCGCGTTCCTGGTGTCGGAACAGACGATGCGGCAACGGCTGTCGCGGGCACGGCGGACGTTGCAGGACGCGGGGGTGGCCATCCGCATCCCGGATCCGGATGAGCTCGGCGAGCGGCTGGCCGCCGTGCTGGCGGTGGTCTACCTGGTCTTCAACGAAGGCTACCTGGCCTCCGCGGGCCGCACTCCGGCCCGGCGTGACCTGGCTGCGCAGGCCGTCTCACTAGCCAGGCTGCTGCACCGGCTGATGCCGACCGAGGCTGAAGTGCTCGGGTTGCTCGCGCTGTTGCTGCTGCATGAGTCACGGGCAGCCGCCCGGTTCGACGGCTGGGGACGGCTGATCCGGCTCGCAGATCAAAACCGCGCCAGATGGGACCACGAACTCGCGGCCGAGGCCACCGCCTTGCTGGACCGGGCTATCGGGCTGCGCCATCCGGGCCCTTACCAGGTCCAGGCGGCCATCGCCGCGCTCCACACAGCGGCCCCGGATCATCCGCAAACGGACTGGCAGCAGATCCGGCTCTTGTACGACCGGCTACTGGTGATGACGCCATCCCCGGTCGTCCGGCTCAACCGCGCGGTCGCGACGAGGTACGCAGCCGACCCGGAGGCCGCGCTCGCCGAGGTCGAGCCGCTGACCGCGGACCTCGACGGTTACCGGCTGTTCCACGCGGTCCGGGCCGAGTTGCTGACCGCGCTCGGCCGAACCGCAGAGGCACGAGCGGCCAACGAGCGAGCGCTCGCGCTGGCCGCGAATCCGGCCGAACGCGAGCTCCTTGCCCGCCGCCTGGACGGCTGATGGTCAGAACACGACGACCGGCCGCAGCTCCATCGTGATCAGCCCGCGGTCCACACCAGGCCAGCTCTTGGCGACCGCCACGGCCTCATCAATGGTCTTCGTCTCCAGCACTGTGTAACCGCCGAGCACTTCCTTGGACTCGATGAACGGGCCATCGGTGACCCCGCTTGCCCGGACAGTCTTCGCGGTGTCCGGAGGCTGGAGCTGGGCACCGCCGTCGGCGATCACGCCGGTGGTGGCGTTCTTCTCGTACCAGGCCATGATCTCCGCGCTCCAGGCCTGTTGTTCTTCTGCGGTCAGCTTGCCGGCCGCCTCGGTGTCCATGATGAGCATTACGTACTTCATCTCGCATACCTCCCAGGGCGTGCTCGAGGCGCCGAAGTAGCGGCCTCGTATCAAGCCACGAACGAGCCGGATCTCGATTCGACATCGGCGGCTGAATCTTTTCCGCCTCGTGCCAGATTCACTCGATCCGGATCGTTAAGGCCTGATGACAACCACCTGACCCCAGGCAACGTCTTTGACAGTGAGAAACGACGCGGCACACCTGTCGAGGCGTAACGGGGCATTAATGAGACGCAATCAGCACAGCGCACGGACGGCACGAGCGACCTTAGCGGCGGCGTCCATCGCGGTTGCGGCCGCGACGGTAGTGGCGATGACAGGCGTAGCCCCGGCACTGGCCGCTCCGCTGCACGCCGCTCCGGCCCGGACGACGAGACTCTGCACCTCGGCCAAGTACCCGAGGCTGGCAGCCAAGATCTCCAGCGGCATCAGGGCGGCGCTGGCCGACCGCACGCAATCCGTGGTCGGCCTGGCAGCCGCGGACCCGGCGGAGGACCTGACCTGCGCGCTCCACCGCACCCGGCATTTCTACGCGGCCAGCGTCATCAAGGCGACGATCATCAGCGCGCTGCTGCTGAAGGTTCACGGCCCGCGAGGGCTGACGAGAACCCAGCGTTACCTCGCTTACCTGATGATCACCCAGTCGAATAACAGCGCCGCCACGGCCCTGTGGAATGACGTCGGCATGCGGGGCATGCGGGTGTTCCTCCGCCGGGCCCGGATGTGGCACACCTTCCTGAGCGATGCCTGGGGCCTGACCCTGATCACGGCGCAGGACGAGCTGACCCTGTTGCAACTGCTGACCAACCCCGGCAATGTGCTCGGCAAGTACTCACGCCGGTACGTCCTTACGCTGATGGCCGAGGTGATCCCGGCTGAGCGATGGGGCGTGTCCGCCGGGGCGGCACGCGGCATCACCGTGCACATCAAGAACGGCTGGCTGCCGTATCCGGAGGGCGACGACTGGAACGTCAACAGCATCGGCGCGTTCACCGGTGAGGACATCAGCTACCAGATCGTGATCCTTACCGGGCCGCCAACCGCAGGCGGCCAGGGTGAAGGCTATGGCATCCAGACGATCGAGGATGCCGCCGATGCGATCAACCGCATCCTGGCGCGCCGGCTTGGTCTCCGGTCCGCACCCGTCCGGCTGCCAGACGCGGCGGCGCTGGCGGAGCCGGGCGGCTGATAGCGGCGGCCTGCCCATGATCGAAGTGAATCTACTGTTGCTATGGCAGCAGTAGATTCACAACGATCATGGAGTAAGCCCGCATGCCGCTCGTTACTGATGATCGCGCCCGGTTCCCGGACTGGCGGTTCGCGCCGAACATCGGCGGGCATCCGGGTAGCTATGAGCTCGAGAACGCGGCGCTGGACCGGGCCGGGCACGTACTGACCGCGATGCGTGCCATCGCCCCGTGGGCCCGTCGCACGATCGTCGATCTGGGCTGCGGCACTGGTTACTGGCTGCGGCGCTACTCCGGCGAGGCGGCCAGCGTGATCGGGGTCGAGCCCGACCCGGCGCTGCACGCGATGGCTGCGCAAGCAGCCGCAGATCTGCCGGGCACCGAGGTACTCGCCGGGTCGGCCGAGCACATCCCGCTGCCGGACGCGGGCGCGGACGTGGTGCACGCGCGGTTTGCCTACTTCTTCCCGCCGGGGACTGATGCGGGGCTGACGGAGGTGCTGCGCGTCCTTCGGCCGGGCGGCCGCCTGGTGGCGGTCGACAACGACTACCGCTGGGGTGACTTCGCCCGGTTGCTATCGGCGTCTGCGGTCCGGCCGCCGGAGCAGACTGCCGCCACGGTCGACGCCTGGTGGTGCGATCGGGGGGCCGCCAGGCACGAGGTTAGATCAGAGTTGCGCTTCGCGAGCCGGGCCGACCTCGCTGCCGTCTTGAGCATCGAGTTCCCGGCCGACGTGGCCGCGGCGTGGCTCCGCCGCCATCCGGCAGCCACCAGCGTGAGCTACGGCTATGTGCTGTTCTCCGTGCGCCACTGAGTCTCTCCGTGCGTCACTGAGTCCGGGCCGGGCTGACGTCACGCACTATCTGCTCCGGACTGGCGTGCACCAGGCTGGCGGGCACCAGGCTGGCAGGCCCGATGGGCGGATCGCGCCGCTGCCACCAGTGCGCTGTCCTGGTTCGTGCCGGGGCCCTGGCGACCACCAGGACGCCCAGGCAGACCAGCACCGCTCCGCCGACCTGGGTCAGTGTTGGCCGCTCGCCCAGCACGATATCGGCGAGCACCATTGCCGCGGCCGGCTGCAGAAGCAGCAGCAGCGAGGAGATCGCGGCAGGCAGTCGCGGCAGTGCGGAGGTGATCAGCAGCCAGCCGACTGTCTGGCTGACCAGTGCCAGAAGCAGCAGCCATCGCAGCGAGGACCAGCCGATGTCCAGTTGGAGTCCGCCGGCGATCGGGGCCAGCATGACTGCCCCGGCGGTTGCCCCGACGGTGGCATCCGCTAGCTGCCCGGCTACATGCGGCGCGTGGCCGGCCGTGGTGCGCAGGATGAGCAGGAAGCAGGC
This sequence comes from Actinomycetota bacterium, assembly GCA_027314515.1. GTDB lineage: Bacteria > Actinomycetota > Actinomycetes > Streptosporangiales > Streptosporangiaceae > JAJYUU01. The sequence goes on along the minus strand of DAHVAR010000065.1, from coordinate 48,495 downwards.
GTACGCCGCGGAGGTGGCGACGCCGAAGGCGATCCCGGCCACCGGCCGCGCACCGGACGCGTGCCCGCCCAGCAGCCCGGACACCAGCACCACCCCTGCCAGCACGGCCGGCATCACGGCAAGGAAGCGCCGGTCCGGCCGCTCACGCAGGACGAGCCAGGCGAACGCCGCGACGAACAGCACCTGCAGGTTGCCAAGCACTGTGGCCACCCCGGCGCCAACGTCGCCGATCGCATAGTTCCACAGCACCAGGTCCACAGCGAGGAAGACGCCGGCCAGCATGGCAACGGCGCGGCTGGCGAACGGACGGGGCCCGAGCCGGCGCCGCTCCAGCATGGCAAGCGGCAGCAGGACTGGCAGCGCGAGCGCACAACGGAAGAAGGCGGTGGTGACCGCGCCGACATGCGCCAGCGTCACCAGGATCGCCGAAGATGAGATGCAGGCCGCGCCGAGCGTCGCCATCAGCACCGGCCGTCCGGTCGCCCGGCCAGCGTTGCCGGTCATGACCGTTCTGTCGTACGGTGCTGACATGAGCACTACCATACGGGTCGCTGGCGACAGGAGTCAAAGTCACTTTGATGCTGACCAACTGGAGGCCATGACCGGCTGCGTGGAGCTGATCAATACCGGCAGGTCGGCCGGCGGCGACGGGCTTGGCACGCTCGCTGACCTGCAGGGCATGGCGGACAGGTACGCGTTCGCCGGCATCCGCGGCAAGGTTGCCGACCTGGCCAGAGCGCGGGAGTACCGGACACGCCTGGACTCGATCGTGATGGCCTGCGAGGCGGGCGCTGAGGCGGCTGCGATCGAGCAGATCAACGCGCTGCTGTCCGAGGCTGGCGCCAGCCCGCAGATCGCCGCGCACGATGGCCGCGGTCCGCACCTGCACGTGTCCAGGCCGACGGCACCGCTTGCCGACCGGATCGCCGCGCACTTCGCCATGGGGCTGGCGTGGCTCGTGGTGGCTGGCGAAGCAGGCCGGATCCGCAGTTGCGAGTCACCCTCGTGCCGCGCGGTCTTCGTGGACTTCTCGAGGAACCGGTCGCGCCGCTACTGCGACAGCCGCACCTGCGGCAACCGGCTGCACGTCGCGGCCTACCGCGCGCGCAAGCATGCCTAATCGCAGCATTCTAATAATTGAATCACTTGCCTATTTCTGACACAATTAGAGCTATTTTACCCGGCGTTCTCTTCACGTGCTCAGGAGTTCCCATGCGGTCCCGGCTCGCTGTCTCCGGCCTTGCTCTCGCGGCCTCCATCGGCGCAATCGCCCTTCCGGCCGCCAGCGCCCAGGCTGCCACCGTCGTTCCGTTACCTCCTCTGAGCTACGTGCATCAGGTCCTGGTCGACGACGCGGCCGGGTACGTCTTCATCAGCGAGGGCTATTACAGCTCGAGCCTGCAGACAAGTGGCGGGGGAATCGTCGTCACCAATCTGGCCGGGTCCTATGTCACGACCGTCGATGCGGGAGATGCCGCCGAGGGAATGGCACTCAGCGGCGGCACACTGTACGCAGCCCTCGACGCCAACGGCGCCGTCGCTGCCATCGATGTCTCGACGATCACCCAGCGGGCGCCCACCCAGACTCTCTACTCCCTGGGCAGCGGCTACCTGCCCTACGACCTGGCCTTGCAAAGCGGCGAACTCTGGGTCAGTTATGGCAATGCGTCCGGTGGATTCGGGGCTATTGGGGAGATCAGCCTGACTTCGAGCAGCCCCGCGTTCGTCCCCGCGGTGCTCACCGGGCCTAGCTGGTACTACGCGCCGGACCTAGCGGCGGACCCGGCAGACACCGGCTACCTGGCCGCGGCTGTGTCCGACCTGGCTCCGGCCACGATGGCTACGTACGACGTTGCGAACGGCAACACTGCCCCGCTGGCGCAGACAAACAACCCGTCGACATTCAACGACTGCCCCTCTGGCGAACTGGGGCTCACCGTCGCGCGAGGAGGCGCGACTATCGGCGTGATCTGCGACGGCTTCCCGAATGCCCTGGCTTTCACGACTGACAGCCTGGCGCCCGATGGTAGCTACGGCAGCTTCTCGAACGGCGTCCTAGCCAGCGCCGTAGCGGTCGCGCCGGACGGGACGATCGCCGAAGCAGCGTCGGGCGGAGCAAATCCCGGCACCAGCGAGATCGGCCCGTTCACCGCCAGCGGCCAGCCGCTGAACTTGTACCAGTCGGCCGCCTCCCCGAGCGTCATGACCAACGGCCTTGCCTGGTCGCAAGACAGCTCGACGCTGTATGCCGTCCTCGTCACCTACAGCACGACTGCCCCGCCCACCGCCACCTACTCACTGGAGGTGATTGACAACGCAGACACGCCACCGCCGGTGCTGACCCTGACGGGACCGTCCTCGGCGGCATACAGCTCCCCGGTAGGACTGTCCGGGACTGTCTCTGTCGGCGGGGCAGCACCATCGGCCGGCTCGACGGTAACCATTACCAGGACCGCGACCGGGCAGGCCAGCAAGACTTTCACAGCTGCGACGACTGCCGTCGGCGGGTTTACCGTCAGCGACCGGACCGATCCGGTTCCAGGGGAGTACACCTACACCGCGAGCTACGACGGCATGACCTCACCAGGTGCCAGCCTGACAGTCACCATCACGCAGGCTCACCCTGCCGTAGCCGCGAGACTGCGCGGGTACTACGCATCCGTCCGGCATGGCTCCCTCCTCTACCGGCTCTATCGCCGCAGGGCCCGGATTACCGTCGTCGTGCGCGTGACACCGGCCAGACGAGGCGATTGCGTGCGGCTGCAGGTGCAGGAGTACTACCGGCACGCGTGGCGCAACCGGTTCACCACCTTCTGCGCTGCGCTGAACCGCGCCGACCGGGTCGTCTCCTCCATTGCCGCGCGCCGCGAGGCACTCCACGCCCGCTACCGGCTCCGCGCGATCTTCGTGCCCCGTGGCGACCCCACGGTGACCAGGGCCAGATCCGGCTGGCTGCACTTCCAGGTCGAACGCTAACCACGGGCGAAGCCGGGGCATAGCGGATCTGTCCCACCTGACAGATATCAAGCGGCCCAACTATCATCCAGGCACATGGACTTTAGTACGGCCGCAGGTACTATGGTTGCCCCGGTGCAGGTTCGCTGCAGCTCAGAAGGGGCGTCATGGAACTGAACCGTCCGCTGGCAACGATCACCCCCACGCTTGACGGCGACGTACTCGCCGTGCTTGCTCAAAATGAGGCAAGCTTCACCACCGGGCAACTCCACCGCGTCCTCCATAGCTACTCAGTGGAAGGGATTCGCAAGGTCCTGATGCGCCTTACTCGGCAGGGAGTCGTCCACGCCGAGCGGATTGGCAACGCCTACAGTTACCGGCTCAACGACGAGCATCTCGCCGCCCGCCCCATTAAGGAACTCGCTCACATCCGAAGCACACTGCTACAACGTATTGAGAAGCGACTCGACAATTGGGCCATCCCTCCGAAATACGCCGCCGTCTTCGGCTCCGCGGCGCGCGGCGAAATGACCGAAGCCAGCGACGTCGACCTGCTGCTGGTTCGCACGGACGACATCCCGATCGACGCGTGGGAGGACCAGGTCACTGACCTGGCTGCCGACGTCAGCAGATGGACGGGCAACGATACTCGTCCCCTCGAGTACACGGTCAGCGAGCTGAGCGCAGCACGTGACGAGCCCGTGCTGCGCGCCATATTGGCAGAAGGCCTGACCGTTGCCGGAACCCGCGGCTGGCTGGTCCGGCAACTCCGGGAACCGAAGGAGCGAGATGGCGCGTATTAGTCCTTGTACACCCGAGATTCGCCGCGGCCGCCTGAATAAGGCGAACCAGTTCATCGACGCAGCCACGATAGTCGCCTGCCAGGCTGACGAGGGAGCCGATATTGCAGACGCGTTCGTGACGCTGTGCGTCCACGCTGGTATCGCTGCCGCCGATGTCATCTGCTGCGCCAGGTTAGGTCAGCATGCCCAGGGCGAGGATCACACTGAGGCCGTGGCCCTGCTTAGCAAAGCCGACAGCGGCTCGGCAAAGCACTTGCGCGTGCTGCTCGGCATGAAGACGAAGGCCGGATATAGCCACGCTCGAGCAACGAACGCCGACGCGAAGCGGGCCGTCAGGGCTGCTGAAGCCCTCATCGAGACCGCGCGGCGAGCTAATGCTGGCTGAGCCGCTTGCTTACCCGTCAGCCTTCAGCACGCCGACCGGGCAGGATACGCCGGTGCCGTGGTCCGGGCAGTACCCGTACGGGTTCTTGGCATCGCTGAGGTACTGCTGGTGATAGTCCTCGGCGAAGTAAAACTCGCCGGCCGCCACGATCTGCGTGGTGATCCCGCCATAGCCGGCGTCGGACAGCCGCTTCTGGTAGGCCGCCGTGGCGGCCTCGGCCTCGGCCTGCTGCTGCGGCGAGTGGCAGAAGATCGCGGACCGGTACTGGGTCCCGGCGTCGTTGCCCTGGCGCATCCCCTGGGTGGGATCGTGTGATTCCCAGAAGACCCGCAGCAACTCTGCGTAGCTGATCTTCGCGGGGTCGAACACGACCCGGACCGTCTCCGCATGCCCGGTGCGGCCGCTGCAGACTTCCTCATATGTCGGGTTCGGAGTGAAGCCGCCTTCGTATCCGACAGCCGTCGACACGACACCGGGAGTCTGCCAGAAGTTCTTCTCAGCGCCCCAGAAGCAGCCGAGCGCGAACTCGGCGACCTGCGTGCCCGCCGGGTAGGGCGGCCGCAGCGCCGAACCTAGCACCTCATGGCGGTCCGGCACCCGCATCGCGGCGTCTCGGCCGGGCAGGGCATCCTCCGCCGTTGGCAGCTGGGTCTTGCTGAAACCGAAAATACTCACCGATCCTCCTTCGGTCCGCCATGCTCAACCATCGGCGGCAGCGCCCTGTTCCCGTCGCGAGATCAGGACGGGAACGGGCAGCGACGAGCCGGGCGGTTGGAATGCCCGCCGATTTTCCGCGGGCAGTCGAAGAAGCTGGCGCCCGGCGGGGCCGGTGATCCGCTCGCACCGGTCTCGGGTGCTGCTACCCCGTCCGTTCGACGACGAACTCGCACATCGCCTCGAATGCCGCCCGTGCGGGCACGTCCGGCAGGTCCAGGATCAGTTCCCTGGCCTGCTGCGCCCATTGCCTGGTGTCCGCTCGGGCCATCTCCATGGCCGGATGCCCGCGCAGCAGGCTGAGCGCTTCGGCGTGCAGCACCGGGTCGGTCAGCTCAGGCATGCTCAGCAGTTCGACAAGCCTGCCGTCAGCCGGGCCGGCCGACCGCAGCGCATGCAGCATGGGTAGCGTGCGCACGCCTTCCCTGAGGTCGGTGCCGGGTGTCTTGCCCGACTGAGCGGACTCGCTCGCCACGTCGAGGATGTCATCGGAGAGCTGGAAGGCCACGCCGATGGCGGCGCAGGCCGGGGTGATCCGGTCGATGACGCTGGCCGGCGCGCCGGAGAACATGGCGCCGAACCGGCCAGCGGTGGCCATCAGCGACCCTGTCTTCTCGGTGACCACACCGAGGTAGTGGTCCAGCGGATCCTCGCCTGCCGGGCAGCCGACGGTCTCGGCGATCTGGCCGTTGACGAGCCGGGCGAACGTCTCTGCCTGAATGCGGATCGCCTCGGCGCCCAGGTCTGCCAGGATCTCCGAGGCGCGGGCAAACAGGTAGTCCCCGGTCAGGATCGCGACCGTGTTACCCCAGCGGGAATGAGCGCTGGCGCCGCCGTGCCGGACATCGGCCTCGTCCATGACGTCGTCGTGATAGAGCGTTGCCAGGTGGGTCAGCTCGACAGCGACCGCGGCCGGCACGATGCGGGGGTCCCTGGGAGCACCGAACTGCCCGGCCAGCAGCACCAGCGTCGGCCGGAAGCGCTTGCCGCCCGCCATCAGGTGCTCCGCCGCCTCGGCAAGCACCGGGTGCTCAGCCCTAGCGGCCGCGCGGAGGCCGTCCTCGACCTGCGCGAGGCCGTCGACGACATCGGCGGCGAGTGCTGCGTCGGTAAGTGCTATCGGAACAGCGGCAATCAAATGGATCCCCTCACAGGCCCGCCGGGACCGCTAGCAGGCCAGTCATAGCTGAGGTTATCGTCAAGCCGTCCCCAAGATATGCGCATAGCCGAGTACTGGCTGACGGCCCGCATCTTCGTATCGCTCATTCCTATCGGCTTAGGGCGGTATGCGACGCCGCCGGTCAAGCCCGGTGTCGCGGTCTCGCGGCTGTTCCGGAACTGGCCAGCGGCTAGCGGACGAATAGCTGGCTGGCGGCGTGACTGGCGAGGCTGAGCAGCGGCTCCGGGATGATGCCGAGCACGACAGTCGCTGCCGCCCCGATCGCCACGGCGAGCCCGGTGTATGCGCTCGGCCGCACGACGACGGGTCCCTCGGCGGCTGGCTCGCTGAAGAACATCAGCACGATCACCCGCACGTAGGGGAACGCGAGAATCGCGCTGCTGATCACGCCGATGATCACCAAGGGCAGCGCCCCGCCCTGGATCGCTGCCCGGAACACGGCGAATTTACCATTGAACCCGCTGGTCAGCGGGATGCCGGCAAAGGCAATCAGGAAGAGGGCGAAAACTCCGGCCACGAGCGGCGAGCGCTTCCCGAGGCCAGCCCAGCTGGACATGTGCGCCGCTTCCCCGGCCCGGTCCCTGACGAGCGTGACGATGGCGAAGGCGCCGATCGTGGCGAATCCGTACGCCGCCAGGTAGAACAGGCTGCCGGACAGGCCGGCCGCGTTAGCAGCGATCACACCGGTCAGGATGTAGCCGGCCTGCGCGATCGATGAGTACGCCAGCAGTCGCTTCACGTCGGTCTGGGTGATCGCGATGATCGAGCCGACCATCATGGTGACGATCGCCACCGCCCACATGGCCGGCCGCCAGTCCCAGGTCAGCTGGCCGAAGGCGACATAGAAGACCCGCAGCAGCGCGCCGAATGCCGAAACCAGCGTGCATGACGCCATGAGCGCCGTGATCGGAGTCGGCGAGCCCTGGTACACATCCGGCTTCCAGGCCTGGAACGGGACGGCGCCGACCTTGAAGAGCAAGCCGACGCCGAGCAGCGCGATCCCGGCGTAGAGCAGGGTGGATGAGGCCAGCCCGCTCTGCGCGGCGGTGGCTATCGCCGACAGCTGGACCGAGCCTGCGTACCCGTACAGCATGGCGATGCCGAACAGGAAGATAGCCGACGAGAACGCGCCGAGCAGGAAGTACTTCATCGCGGCTTCCTGGGACAGCAGCCGCCGGCGCCGCGCGAGGCCGCACAGCAGGTAGAGCGGCAGGGATAGCACTTCGAGCGCGATGAACATGGTCAGCAGGTCGTTAGCGGCCGGGAACAGCAGCATGCCGCCGACCGCGAACAGCGTCAGCGGATACACCTCGGTGTGCGACAGCCCGGCCAGCAGGCCCTCGCGCTCCTCGGCGCTGCCGGGGACGGCGGCCGCCTGCGGGGTGAACGAACTGACCTCGTGGGACGACTCGGCGATCAGCAGCACGCTGACAAAGGCCAGGATCAGGATCGTGGCCTGAATGAACAGTGTTGGCCTGTCCACCCCGACGGTCCCGATCGCGGCGACGACGCCGGGCTTGCCGCCCGCGAAGATCGAGCTCTTGGCCGCAAGCACCACGGTCAGCACGAATGCACCGGCCAGGCTGCCGAGCGTCAGCACCACATGCATGGGCCTTCGCAGGTCCCTGGGGGCGAATGCCTCGATGAGCACGCCCGCCAGCGCCGCCCCGAAGACCAGCAGCATCGGGGAGAGCAGGCTCCATTCGAAGTGCGGGGTGGCTATTGTCGATGCGGTCGCCGCGACGGTCACGGTCACGCCGAGCTCCCTTGCTTGCGTAGTGTCTGGCTGCGCTGCCCGCGCCTATGCTGAACCAGGCTGGTGGTGCTGGTAGGAGCAGTGCTGGTAGGAGCAGTGCTGGTAGGAGCAGTGCTGCTAGCAGCAGTGCTGGTAGTGCTAGCCTGCCGGGCCTGTGCGCTGGCCGGGTGCGGCGGAACGGGGTCCCTGCTGTGCACCCCGACCAGCGTGCTGTGCACGGCCGGGTTGATGATGTCCAGCGCCGGCTTCGGGTACACGCCGAGTACGACGATGAGCGCGATGAGCGGTGCCACCGCCCATAGCTCGCGCGCTTTGAGGTCCGGCATGTTCGCCACCTCGGCGCGAACTGGCCCGGTCATGGTCCGCTGATACATCCACAGGATGTAGATAGCGGCCAGGATGATGCCGGCCGTAGCCAGCACCGCGGCTGCCTCGTACCGGGTGAAGGTGCCGACCAGGACCAGGAACTCGCTGACGAAGGTCGACAAGCCGGGCAGCGCCAGCCCGGCCAGGCCAGCGACCAGGAACAGCCCGGCCAGCACCGGTGCCACCTTCTGCACGCCGCCGTAGTCGGCGATCAGGTGCGACTTGCGCCTGCTCACCATGAAGCCGGCCAGGATGAACAGCGCGCCGGTGGCGAAGCCGTGATTCACCATGTACAGCGTCGCGCCGGCCTGTCCCTGGCTTGTCATCGCGAAGATGCCGAGCGTTATCAGGCCCATGTGCGAGACAGAGGTATAGGCGATCAGGCGCTTGATGTCCGCCTGGCCGATAGCCACGACGGCGCCATACAAGATACCGACTACCGACAGCACGATGACCAGCGGGGTGAAGAAGTGCGCGGCCGACGGGAACAGGTCAAGGCAGTACCGGATCATGCCGAACGTGCCGACCTTGTCCAGCACACCGACCAGCAGCACCGCCGCACCTGGCTGTGCGGAAGTGGCGGCGTCCGGCAGCCAGGTATGGAATGGCCACAGCGGGGCCTTGATCGCGAACGCCACGAAGAAGCCGAGGAAGAGCCACTTCTGCGTGGTGGGACTCAGCGCAAGATGACTTAGCTGGGTGAACAGGAACGTGCCCTGGTGCCCGCCGTGGGTTGAGTAGACATACAGCGCGATCACGGCCACCAGCATGAGCAAGCCGCCGAGCAGGCTGTAAAGCAGGAACTTGACCGCCGCGTACTGCCGCTGGCCGACGCCGTAGCTGCCGATCATGAAGTACATCGGCACGAGCATGGCCTCGAAGAACACGTAGAACAAGAAGACGTCGGTGGCGGCGAAGACGCCGATCATCATCGTCTCGAGCACCAGCATCATCGCGAAGTACGACTTGGCGCTTCGCCCCCGCCGCGCCCGCTTGCCCGGCGCAGCGGAGGTGGCGCCCGCGGCGACTTCTTCCACGTCATTCCAGGACGCCAGCACGACCACCGGCATCAGTACCGTGGACATCAGGATTAGCACGAGCGCGATGCCGTCCACGCCGACCGCGTAGTGCACGCCGAACTGCGGGATCCACTGGTACACCTGCTGGAACTGGAACCGCGGGCCGCCGGGCCTGAACTTCACCGCGATCACGATCGTCAGCGCGAGCGTGATCAGCGAGAAAACCAGGGCGAGCCGCTTGACCAGCAGGTCGCGAGCGCGCCGGTCGGCCGGGCTGCCTGCCGCCGACCTGCCCGGCGTCAGTGCTATCGCGATCGCGCCGATCAGCGGGACGGCACCCGCTACCGTCAGCCATGGGAAAGTGCTCATCAGTTCTGCAGCCTCACAGTTTCCTACAGCCGCACCAGCAGGAACGTGCCGACCAGCAGCACGGCCCCGACCAGCATGGACAGCGCGTACGAGCGGACGAAGCCGGTCTGCACCTTGCGCAGCCGCCCCGACGACCCGCCGAAGGCGGCCGCGACGGTGTTCACCAGGCCGTCCACGCCGCGGTTGTCGAAATACACCGACAGCCGGGTCAGCCACTGGCCGGGCCGCATCAGCAGGCCTTCGTTGATGGCGTCACCGTACAAGTCCTTGCGTGCCGCGACGGTGAAAGGGTTGGCGGCCGGCGCAGCGGCCGGCACCTCCCGCCGGCCGTACAGCACCCAGGCGAGCCCGGCGGCTGCGATCACCAGCGCGAGACCGGCCAAGCCGTACACGGTGAAGATGCCGTGCGAGACAGGCGGCACGCCGATCACCGGACCGAGGAAGCTCTGCAGCCGGCTGCCGAGGATGAAGATCGCGCCAGCCGCCAGCGACCCGGCAGCGAGCAGGATTGCCGGCCAGATCATCACTGGTGGCGCTTCGTGCGGGTGCTGGCCCTCGTCCCACCGGCGCCGGCCGGTGAACGTCATCAGCAGCATCCGCGTCATGTACAGCGACGTGATGCCGGCCCCGATCAGCGCCGCGGTGCCGAGCAGCGCTCCGGAGACGCCGCCCTTGCTGAACGCCGCCTCGATGATCGGATCCTTCGTGAAGAACGCCGAGAATGGCGGGATGCCGATGATCGCAAGGTAGGCGCAGAAGAACGCGCCGAACGTGATCGGCATCGCCACCCGCAGCCCGCCGAACCGGCGCATGTCGACCTCGTCGTTCATCTCATGCTTGACCGACCCGGCCGTGAGGAACAGCGTGGCCTTGAAGAACCCGTGCGCAAGCAACTGGGCGATCGCAAAGATGTATCCGGCCGGCCCGAGACCTGCAGCCAGCGTCATGTAGCCGATCTGGCTCATCGTCGATCCGGCCAGCGACTTCTTGATGTCGTCCTTGGCGCACCCGATGATCCCGCCGAACAGCAGCGTGGCTGCGCCGACGATCGCCACCGCCAGCCGCGCGTCGGGGGTGAGGTTGAAGATCGGGGCGGACCGGACGATGAGGTATACCCCGGCGGTGACCATCGTGGCCGCATGGATCAGCGCCGACACCGGGGTCGGGCCTTCCATGGCGTCCAGCAGCCAGGACTGCAGCGGAAGCTGGGCCGACTTGCCACAGGCACCGAGCAGCAGCAGCAAGCCGATAGCCGTCACGACCCCGTTACTCGCCTTCGGGGCCGCCCCGAAGACGCCGGTGAATGTCACGGAGCCGAACTGGAAGAACATCAGCATGATCGCCAGCGACAGCCCGGCGTCACCGACCCGGTTGGCGACGAACGCCTTCTTGGCCGCGACTGCCGCGGAGTCCTTGTACTGCCAGAACCCGATCAGCAGGTAAGACGCCAGGCCAACGCCCTCCCAGCCGGCGTAAAGCAGGAGGTAGTTGTCGGCCAGCACGAGCAGGAGCATCGCGGCCACGAACAGGTTCATGTAGCCGAAGAACCGCCGGCGGTCGGGGTCGTGCGACATGTAGCCGACCGCGAAGATGTGGATCAGCGAGCCGACGCCGGTGATCAGCAGCACGAAGCAGATCGACAGCGGGTCGAGCCGCAAGCCGAACGGAACCTGGAACCGGCCGACGTTGATGAACTGATACAGGGTGAGTTCGCGGGAGCGCTGCGCCGCCGGGTACCCGAGCATCTGCACGAACGCCGCGACGCCATAGGCGAAGGCCAGCACCGGCATCGCCACGCCGACCAGGTGTCCCCAGCTGTTCGTCCGCTTGCCGCCAAGCAGCAGGATGACGGCGCCGGCCAGCGGGAACGCGAGCAGCAAGCCGGCCGCGGCCTGGATTCCGGTCGCGTGCAGGCTCGCGATAGCCGCAGCATGCGGCACGAGCGCAGCGTGGACTGAGCCGGTCATGGCTCCCTTTCGTCAGTACTTCATCAGGTTCGCGTCATCTACCGACGCGGACCTGCGGGCTCGGAAGATGGCCGTCAGGATCGCCAGCCCGACGACCACTTCGGCGGCGGCCACCACCATCACGAAGAATGCGATCACCTGGCCGTCGAGCGCACCGTGCATCCTGGCAAACGCGACGAAGGCGAGGTTGGCGGCGTTGAGCATGAGCTCGACGCACATGAACACGACGATGGCGTTGCGCCGCACTAGCACGCCGACGGCGCCGATGACGAACAAGATCACCGACAGGGCGATGAAGTGGGCCGGGCTAACCACTACCGCTCACCTGCTTCCTGCCCGCCGGGGGACGCGGGCACTGCGACCGCGCCGGCCGACGCCGGGCGGGCAAGCGAACTCCCGGTCCCCGGCGCCGGGTGGCCGGGCAGTTCCCTCGGCTGCTCGCCAGAGCGCCCGGACAGGACTGGGCTCACCGACAACCCGGACTGGCTTCCGTCGGGCAGCAGCGCGGGCATGTCCGCCGCGTTGTGCTGGGCGTAGGTACCAGGGCCAGGCAGCGGCGCCGGCCGGCCGCTGGCGATCCGGCGGGCAGCCAGCTCGCGCTGGGTCGGCTTAGGCGTGGTGCGCTCCCGGTGGGCCAGCACCATCGCCCCGACCGCCGCGACGATCAGCAGGGCGCTCGTGACTTCGAACGGGTACAAGTACCTGGTGAAGATGAGGTTCGCCAGCGAGCTCACGTTGGCACTGCCGAACTTAGCGGTGCTGGGGGCAGCCGGGCCGATCACGGCGTGCCCGACGACCAGGCTGAGCAGGACCAGCATGGCGATCCCGGCCAGGGCTGCCCACAGCCGCTGCCCCCGGATGGTCTCGATGATCGAATCGGCTGCGCTGATGCCGACGATCATCAAGACGAACAGGAACAGCATCAGGACCGCGCCGGTGTACACGATGATCTGCACGAACGACAGGAACGGTGCGCCGAGCATCGCGTAGAAGGCCGCCAGCGACAGCATCACCACGGCTAGCAGCATCGCGCAGTGCACCGCCCTGCGCGCCAGCACCATGCCGACCGCGGCCGCGACCGACAGGATCGCCAGGATCCAGTACCCGACCTCCCTGGTGGTCTCGGCCGCCGGGCTGGCCAGGATAAGCGCATGAGTTCCGGTCACTGCACCTCTCCCTGGCGTGCCGAACCGTCCCGACCTTGCACCGGCCAGTCCTGTACCGGGCCCTTTTCCACTGGGTTGCGCTCACCCGAGCCAGCCTGGCTGGCGGCGAGCATGGCACCGAGCTGGTAATAGTCCTCTTCGCTAGCCCCGAGCCGCATCGGGTGCGGCGGTGCCTCCATGCCTGGCCGCAGCGGCACGACTAGCTGTTCCTTGGTCCAGATCAGGCTCTCCCTGCTGTCATCGGCCAGCTCGTAGTCATTGGTCATGGTCAGCGCCCTCGTCGGGCACGCCTCGATGCACAGCCCGCAGAGAATGCAGCGCAGGTAGTTGATCTGGTAGACGCGGCCATACCGCTCGCCTGGCGAGTACCGCTCTTCGGCCGTGTTGTCCGCGCCTTCCACGTAGATCGCGTCCGCCGGGCAGGCCCACGCGCACAACTCGCACCCGATGCACTTCTCCAGCCCGTCCGGCCACCGGTTGAGCTGGTGGCGGCCGTGGAACCTGGGCGCGGTCGGCCGCTTCACCTCCGGGTACTCGACGGTGTCAACCTTCCGGAACATCTGCCGGAAGGTGACGCCGAATCCCTTGATGGTGTCGAAGAATTCAGGCACCCGTGACCTCCTTCGTGCCCCCGCCAGCCGCGGCGGCACTGTCGTCGCCGGTCACCCCGGCCAACACGGGATTGCCCGCTGAGCCGGCTAGCCCGATGCCGTGATAGTGCGGCAGGTCCAGCGGCGGCGTCGGGAACGCGGCTCGGGCAGGCCGTTCTCCCGCCGCCTCTGCGCGGTCTTCGGCGGCCTCAGCGGCCAGCCGCTCCGCCCGCAGGCCGGCGGACTCCCACCGCCACAGCAGCGCCAGCAGGATGACAAGGATCGCCCCGCCGATGATGTAGACCGCCGGGCTGCCGCCCTGCTTCCGGTACACCCTGGCAGTCGCGACCACCAGCGTCCAAACCAGCGCCCCGGGTATCAGCACCTTCCAGCCCAGGCGCATCAGCTGGTCGTAGCGGATCCGGGGCAGCGAGGCACGCAGCCAGAAGAAGCAGAACACGAAGATGACGACCTTTGCCAGGAACCAGAGCACCGGCCACCAGCCGGTGTTCGCCCCTGACCAGACGCTCAGCGGCCACGGCGCGCGCCAGCCGCCGAGGAACAGCGTGGTCGCCAGCGCCGAGACGGTGATCACGTTGACGTACTCGGCTAGCTGGATCATGGCGAACTTCAGCGAGGAGTACTCGGTGTGGTATCCGCCAACCAGTTCACCCTCGCCCTCGGGCAGGTCGAACGGCAACCGGTTGGTTTCCCCGACCATGGTGATCAGGTAGATCACGAAGGACGGGAACAGCAGGACCGCGTACCACGACGGCCAGTGCCAGATGTAGCCGAAGAAATGGAACGCCGAGCCGTGGATCTGCGCCGCGACAATCTGCGAGGTGGACAGCGAGCCCGAATACAGGAACACCGGCACGAAGGCCAGGCTCATCGCGATCTCGTAGCTGATCACCTGGGCGGACGATCGCAGGCCGCCGAGGAGCGAGTAAGGCGACTGTGCCGACCAGCCGGCCAGCACGATGCCGTAGACACCTAGCGAGCTCATCGCGATCACCAGCAGCACGGCGACCGGGAGGTCGGTGAGCTGCAGCGGGGTCCGGTGGCCCGCGATCGAGACGATCGGCCCCCACGGGATGACCGCGAAGCTGATGAAGGCAGGGATCACCGAGATGGCCGGGGCGAGCATGAAGAGCACCTTGTCCACGCCGCGCGGAACGATGTCTTCCATCAGCGCGAGCTTGATGCCGTCCATCAGCGACTGCAGCAGCCCGAACTTCCCCGCCCGGTTCGGACCGGGACGCTGCTGCATCCGGCCGATGACGCGGCGCTCCGCCCAGATCGCGAACAGCGTGCCCAGCAGCAGGAACAGGAAGACGACCAGCACCTTGATGATCACGATCCACCAGGCGTCATGCCCGAAGCTGGCCAGCGTGGGAACGTTGCTGGCCGGCGGAGACGCTAGCAGCGCGGTCCTGCCAACCGCCGTACTGGCAACCGCCGTACTGGCAACCGCGGTCCTGGCAAGTGCCGTACTGGCAAGTGCTGTACTGGCGAGCACGGTCATTCGGCGCTCCTCACCGTGACGACACTCCCGTGGCCGGCGTGCAGATCACGGCGGACGGCGCTGCCAGCAGAGTTGGCCGGCAGCCAGACGACCCGGTCAGGCATATCAGCGATCTCCACGGGAACAGTAATGGCACCGTGGCTGGTGGTCACGGTTACCTTGGCGCCGTCCGTCGTTCCGGCCGAAGCGGCGGTCGCGGCCGACATGCGCGCCAGGGATGGGCGCGCAGTGCCCGCCAGATTAGGCTCGCCGTCCTGCATCCGGCCGGCGTCGAGGAGATTATGCCAGGTGGCCAGCAGCGCGCTGGCGGCGCCCGGACGCTCCGCCTCGACCGGGCCCGGCCGGCTGGCTGCCGCTGAGGCCGCCGCTGGCACGGGACTTGCGGACGGCGCGGCGGCTGGCGGCAGGACGGCCGACTGGGTCAGCATCGTCATCTCCCTCCGGACCGCCGCGATGTCCGGCAGGCCCAGGTGCACGTCCATCTCGTCGGCCAGCGCGGACAGCACCTGCAGATCGGTCCGCACCGACGGCACCGCGAGCGCAGCCCTGAACGAGCCAGGACGGCCCTCCCAGTTCACGAACGTGCCGGGCTTCTCCGCGACCGCGGCGACCGGGAAGACCACGTCCGCGCGGTCGGTGACGGCGCTGACGCGCAACTCCAGGCTGACCACGAACTCGGCAGCCTCGATTGCCGCCAGTGCCGCTGCCGGGTCTGGCAGGTCGTACGGATCAACGGCGCCGATCAGCAGTGCCCCGATATCGCCGGCGGCAGCAGCGGCCAGGATCTCGCTGGTGCTGCGGCCGGGTTCGGACGGCAGCGAGCTGACTCCCCAGACCCTGGCGACCGCGGCGGTCGCGTCCGCGCTGCCGATGCGCCGGGCGCCGGGCAGCAGGTTCGGCAGCGCGCCTGCCTCGATGGCGCCGCGCTCGCCTGCCCGCCGCGGAACCCAGGCGAGCTTTGCCCCGGTCTGGCCCGCCAGCCGAACCGCCGCCGACAGCGCGCCGGGCACCTCGGCAAGCCGCTCGCCCACCATGATCACGGCGCCCTGCTGACGCAGGGCAGCACTGACTTCCTCAGGCAGCTGCGCCAGCGTGGCAGCCTCGCCGCCGGGCACCGTAGGCAGCAGCGTGCCATCGAGCTTGGTCAGGCCACTGCTGGCCAGCGTGGCGATCGAGTACACAAAGAGCCCGCCGGCCCGGACCGCCTTCCGCAGCCTGAGGAACACGATCGGGCACTCGTCCTCTGGCTCGAAGCCGGCCAGCAGCACGGCCGGCGAGTGCTGCAGCTCGTCGTAGCTGAGGTACACCCGGCCGGCCACGTGGTCGGCAAGGAACTGCAGCTCCTCGGCCGACTGAGGCCTGCTGCGCATGTCGATGTCGTTGCTGGCCAGCGCCACCCGGGCGAACTTGGCGAAACCGTAGGCGTCCTCCAGCGTGAGCCGCCCGCCGGGCAGTACGCCGGCCCGGCCGCGGGCGGCCAGCAGGCCACGGGCGGCGACATCCAGCGCCTCCGCCCAGGACGCGGGCTGCAGCACGCCGTCACGATCGCGGACCAGCGGCGAGACCAGCCGGTCAGGTCGCGTCGCGTAGGTGAAGGCCCACCGGCCCTTGTCGCAATTCCACTCCTCGTTGACCGCGGGATCGTTGCCGGCCAGCCGCCGCGTGACAGCGCCGCGCCGGTGGTCGGTCCGCTGGCGGCAGCCCGCCGCGCAGTGCTCGCACACGCTGGGCGTGGACACCAGGTCATACGGCCGGGAGCGGAACCGGTAGGACGCGCCGGTGAGTGCGCCAACCGGGCAGATCTGCACGGTGTTCCCGGAGAAGTAGGAGTCGAACGGGACGCCGTCGGCAACGCCGACCTGCTCCTGCGGACCGCGCTCAACCAGCTCGATCAGCGGGTCGCCGGCGATCTGGTCGGCGAACCTGGTGCAACGGGCACACTGGATGCACCGCTCACGGTCCAGCAGCACCTGAGCAGACAGCGCGACCGGCTTAGCGAACGTCCGCTTGACCCCGTCAAACCTGGTCTCGCCTGCTCCGGTGGACATGGCCTGGTTCTGCAGCGGGCACTCACCGCCCTTGTCGCACATGGGGCAGTCGAGCGGGTGGTTGACCAGGAGCAGCTCCATCATGCCGCGCTGCGCCTTCTCGGCCACTGGCGAGGTCAGCTGCGTGCGCACGACCATGCCGTCGGTCACCGTGGTGGTGCAGGACGCGGGCGGCTTCGGCTGCCCCTCGACCTGAACAAGGCACTGGCGGCAGGCACCGACAGGAGCCAGCAGCGGATGGTCGCAGAACCGCGGGATCTGAATGCCGAGTTGCTCGGCGGCCCGGATAATCAGCGTTCCCTTGGGCACGGTGATCTCGAAGCCGTCGATGGTCACGCGGACCCCGTCGGTCACGGGCTGGACTGTCATCGGGCCGACTCCAGGGCAAACAGTGTCGATGCGGCGTGATCGAACGGGCAGCCGCCGATGCGCAGGTGCTCGATGTACTCATCCCGGAAGTACTTGATCGAGGACGCGACCGACGGCTGGATCGAGTCGCCGAGGGCGCAGAATGCGCGGCCGGTGATGTTGTCGCAAATATCCAGCAGCTTGTCCAGGTCGCCTTCGCTGCCCGCACCACGCTCGAGGCGATCGAGCAGCTGGACGACCCACCAGCTACCCTCCCGGCACGGCGTGCACTTGCCGCATGACTCGTGCCGGTAGAACTCGGCCCAGCGCAGCACGACGCGGACCGGGCAGGTGGTCTCGTCGAACAGCTGGATCGAGCGGGTCCCGAGCATCGACCCGGCGGCCGCTACTGACTCGTAGTCGAGCGGCACGTCCAGGTGCTGGTCGGTGAACAGCGGCGTGGACGACCCGCCGGGGGTCCAGAACTTCAGCCGGTTGCCGTTCCTGACGCCGCCGGCCAGGCCCAGCAGCTCGCGCAGCGTGGTGCCGAGCGGCGCTTCATACTGGCCGGGCGTAGTGACGTGCCCGGACAGCGAGAAAAGCCCGAAACCCTTCGATTTCTCTGTCCCGAACCGGGCGAACTCGGCCGGGCCGGACCGCAGGATATACGGCACCGTGGCGATCGACTCGACGTTGTTGACGACCGTCGGGCGGGCGTACAAACCTGCGACGGCAGGGAACGGCGGCTTGAGGCGGGGCTGCCCGCGGAACCCCTCCAGGGAGTCCAGCAGCGCCGTTTCCTCGCCGCAGATGTAAGCACCCGCGCCGGCATGGACGACGATGTCGAGGGTGAGTCCGGAGCCGAGGATGTTCTCGCCCAGGTAGCCCGCCTGGTAGGCCTCGGAAACGGCCAGTTGCAGCCGCCTGATCACGTGCAGCACCTCGCCCCGCACGTAGATGAACCCGAGCCGCGCGCGGATCGCGTAGCACGCGATGATCATCCCTTCGATCAGCGCCTGCGGGTTGTTGAGCAGCGTCGGCATGTCCTTGCAGGCACCCGGCTCGGATTCGTCGGCGTTGACCACCAGGTAGTGCGGCTTGCCGTCGCCCTGCGGAATGAACCCCCACTTGACCCCGGTGGGGAAGCCCGCTCCGCCGCGGCCGCGCAGTGCTGAGTCCTTCAGCGTCTGGATGACCTCGTCCGGCGCCATCGCGAGGGCCTTGCGCAGCGCCTGGTAGCCGCCATCGCGCCGGTAGCCGGCCAGCCGGAAGGAATCGGGCTCGTCCCAGTGCGCGCTGAGCTCCGGGATCAGGATCGTCGTCACTGCTGTCCTTCCGCCAGGGCGCTGCCGTTCGCGGCAGTGCTGTCTGCGCTACCGTCGGGACGCCAGCCCTGTTGCCTGGCCATCCGCAGGCCGGCCAGGGTGGCCTCGCCCGCGGTGTGACCGTCGGCCGCCTGGCCATCGGGGAAGCCGGCCAGGATCTTCGACGCTTGCTTCCAGGTGCACAGCCGCGGTGCGCCGCGCGTCGGCTTGACGTCACCGCCGGTCCTGAGGTCGTCGACGAGGTCGCGCGCCGATTGCGGCGTCATGTTGTCGAAAAACTCCCAGTTGACCATGACCACTGGCGCGTAGTCGCAGGCCGCGTTGCACTCGACGTGCTCCACGCTGACTTTGCCGTCCGGCGTCGGTTCGTCCACGTCGACGCCGAGGTGATCTTTCAGGTCCGCGAGGATCGCGTCGCCGCCCATCACGGCACACAGCGCGGTGGTGCAGACGCCGACGTGATACTCGCCGACTGGCTTGCGCTTGTACATGGAGTAGAACGACGCCACGCCGGTCACATCGGCTTCGGTCAGCCCGAGCTGCTCGGCGCAGAATCCGATGCCGTCCTGCGACACGTAACCCTCTTCTGACTGCACCAGGTGCAGCAGCGGCAGCAGGGCCGAGCGTGCCTTCGGGTACCTGCCGATGATCTCGGCAGCCTGCGGCGCAAGCCGGGTGCGTGCCTCCTCGCTCAGCGCCATTACCTGTCGACGCCTCCCATCACCGGATCGATGCTGGCGACCGCGGCGATGACGTCGGCGATCATGCCGCCCTCGCACATCGCAGCGACCGACTGCAGGTTCGTAAAGGACGGATCCCTGAAGTGCACCCGGTAGGGCCTGGTGCCGCCGTCGCTGACGGCGTGGCAGCCCAGCTCGCCGCGGGGTGACTCGACGGCCGCGTAAGCCTGCCCGGCCGGCACCCGGAAACCCTCCGTGACCAGCTTGAAGTGGTGGATCAGGGCCTCCATGGACTGGCTCATGATGTGCGCGATGTGGTCGGGCGAGTTGCCCATCCCGTCCGGGCCGAGTGCCAGCCTGGCCGGCCAGCCGATCTTGGCATCGGCGACCATCACCGGCTGGCCAGCCAGCTCGGTCAGGCGATCCAGGCACTGCCCGATGATGCGCAGCGACTGGTCGAGCTCATCCATCCGGACCAGATACCGGCCGAAGGCGTCCGCGCTCTGCTGCACCGGCACGTCGAACTCGTAGTTTTCGTAGCCGCAGTACGGCTGGCTCTTGCGCAGGTCCCAGGGCAACCCGGCGGACCGCAGGATAGGCCCGGTGATCCCGAGCGCCATGCAGCCGGTCACGTCCAGGTGGGAGATGCCCTTGGTCCTGGCGATGAAGGCCGGGGCGGCGTCGAACAGCGCCCGGATCTCGGCCAGCAGGCCCGGCATTATCCGGACGTACTCGCGCAACCGCTCGAGCGCGCCGGCCGGCAGGTCCATCGAGACACCGCCCGGCCGGATGAAGGCGTGGTTCATGCGCAAGCCGGTGATGAGCTCGAACAGGTCGAGTGTCTTCTCCCGCTCGCGCATGCCGTAGATAAACACAGTGGTCGCGCCGAGTTCCAGGCCCATCGTCCCGATGGCGGTCAGGTGCGAGCTGATCCGGTTCAGCTCCATCATCAGCACCCGGATGACGCTGGCTCGCTCGGGCACTTCCGACTCGATGCCCAGCAGCTTCTCTACCGCCAGGCAATAGGCGGTCTCGTTGAACAGCGGCGACAGGTAGTCCATCCGGGTGCAGAAGGTGACACCCTGAGTCCAGGTACGGAACTCCATGTTCTTCTCGATGCCGGTGTGCAGGTAGCCGATGACCGGTCGCAGTTCGGTCACCGTTTCCCCGTCCAGGGTCACCACCAGCCGCAGCACGCCATGCGTGGACGGGTGCTGCGGGCCCATGTTGACGACCATGCGCTCGCCAGCTGCGTGGTCATCGGCAGCGGCGCTGACGACCTCGTCCCAGTCCTCGCCGCTGACGTGGTAAACCCGGCCCTCGTCGAAGTCGGCGCCGCCGGTGTCCTCGCCAGGCCCGGTCTCGTAGTCCGGGTCGCGGTAGCCACCGGCCGGGCCGCTGCCCTGCGTCTGGTGGTCAGTCGGAGCGGTCACTCGTACGCCCTCCGCTCATCAGGCGGCGGAATGGTCGCGCCGCGGTACTCCACCGGGATGCCGCCGAGCGGATAGTCCTTCCGCTGCGGATGCCCGCGCCAGTCGTCCGGCATCTCGATCCTGGTGAGCGCGGGGTGCCCGTCGAAGATGAGGCCGAAGAAGTCCCAGGTCTCGCGCTCGTGGAAGTCGCAGGTGGGATAGATGTCCACCAGCGAGGGAACGTGCGGATCGGCGTCGGGCGCTGTGACTTCTACCCGCAACCGCCGGTTATGGGTTATCGACAGCAGGTGGTAGACGGCGCGCAGTTCTTCACCGGCCGTGTCCGGGTAGTGCACCCCGGACACGCCCAGGCACATCTCGAACGACAGGGCCGGATCGTCGCGGAGCCGGGATGCCACCGCCAGCAAATGCTCGCGCCGCACGTACAGGGTGAGCTGGCCGCTGGCGACGATCACCTGCTCGACGGCAGCGCCGAAACTGACGCCGACCGTCGCGAGCGAGCCGGCCAGCGTGTCGGCCAGCTCGTCGAAGTAGGAGCCATACGGCCGGGGGCTGGACAGCCGCGGTGGCCGGCGGACCTGAAGTCCGCCATAGCCCGACGTGTCGCCGGTGTCCGAGGTCCCGAACATCCCGGTTCGCTTAACCTGTTCGGCCAGCCGCTCCCGGCCCGCCAGCGCAGCCGGATCGGGGACAGCGGTGTGCCCGTGCGCGGCGTCACCCTGCTGAGGCTCGCTCGATCCGGTCACGGCGTACCGCCCTGGCCAGCGCCGCCGCGCAGCGCGTCGGCGTGCAGGCTTGCCCCGGACGCCAGCGGCAGCCGCCGGAGCCGGGCTTCCTCAAGCTCGGTGACCTCGCGCTCCCGGTTGACGCCCAGCTTGGAGTTCTGGATCCGGTCGTGCAGCTTGACGATCGCATCCATCAGCATCTCCGGGCGCGGCGGGCAGCCGGGCAGGTAGATGTCGACCGGGACGATGTGATCCACGCCCTGCACGATCGCGTAGTTGTTGAACATCCCGCCGCTGGATGCGCACACGCCCATCGAGATGACCCACTTGGGTTCCGACATCTGGTCGTAGATCTGCCGCAGCACCGGGGCCATCTTCTGGCTGACCCGGCCGGCCACGATCATCAGGTCAGCCTGGCGCGGGGTGTTGGAGGCCCGCTCCATCCCGAACCTGGCCAGGTCGTGCCGTGGCCCGCCGGTAGCCATCAGCTCGATGGCGCAGCAGGCAAGTCCGAAGGTGGCCGGCCAGACCGAGCTCTTCCGCGCGTAGCCGGCCACTTTCTCGACCGTCGTCAGCAGGACGCCGGACGGCAGCTTTTCCTCAATTCCCATCGCTAATCCCACTCCAGCCCGCCGCGACGCCAGACGTAGACGTATGCGACAAGCACCGTGGCTATGAAAGTGACCATCTCCACCAGGCCGAACACCCCGAGCTTGTCGAAGTAGACGGCCCACGGGTACAGGAAGATGATCTCGATGTCGAAGACGATGAACAGCATCGCCGTCAGGTAGTACTTGACGGGGAATCTGATGCCCACCGCCTGCTTGGTTGGCTCGATGCCGCACTCGTAGGCCTCGAGCTTGGCCCTGTTCCACCGCTTCGGGCCGGATACAGAACCCGCGACCAGCGAGAAGACGGCGAACACCCCGGCGAGTATGGCCAGCGCCAGGATCGGCACGTACAGGCTCATTGCCCAGTCACCCCCTTCGTCGGAGATTGCTTCGTGTCCACGGGCATTTCTCGCTTAGTCGGCATCGCCGGTTAAGCCGCGGGCGTCATCTTAGACACCGCGTTAAGTAGCCGGTCCACGGCATCACCACCGCGGGCCTCGGTCAGATTGCCAAGCAGTTTCATGGTGAAGCGCATCACGGCCGGCCGCTTCACCCCGTGCTTGGTGCAGAACTGCATGATGGACGGCTTGCCGATCAGGTCGACGAAGATCCGGCCCAGTGTGTAATAACCGCCGTAGGCATCCTTGAGCTGCCGCGGGTACGTCTGGAGTACCCGTTCGCGGTCGGCCGCCGTCGGCCTGGCCAGCGCCTGCGTGATCACCCTGGCCGCGATCTCGCCTGCCTCAAGGGCGTACGCGATGCCCTCGCCGTTGAACGGGTTGACCATTCCGCCGGCGTCGCCGGCCAGCAGCAGGCCCCTGGTGTAATGCGGGGTGCGGTTGAACCCCATTGGCAGCGCCGCACCACGTACCGGCTGCATCCGGTTCTCCTCGGTGAAGCCCCATTCGGCTGGCATGCCGCGCAGCCACCTGCGCAGCAGGTGCCGGTAGTCGATCTCGCCGAAGCCGGTCGAGGTGTTCAGCAGCCCGAGGCCGACGTTGGAGGTGCCGTCGCCCATTCCGAAGATCCATCCGTAGCCGGGCAGCAGGGCATCTCCGTCCCACAGGTCCAGCCAGGCCTCGAGATAGTTGTCGTTGTGCCGGGGTGAGGTGTAGTAGGTGCGGACCGCGACGCCCATCGGGCGGTCATCGCGCTTATGCAGGCCCATCGCGATCGAGAGCCGGGAGGAGTTCCCGTCGGCCGCCACCACCAGGCGCCCCCGGAACTCACGGCCGTCCTTGGTCTTCACCCCGGTGATCTGGCCAGTCCGGTCGTCAAGCAGCGGGTCGGTAACGTTCGCCCCCTCGATCAGGCGCGCACCGGCCTTCTCCGCGTGCCGCGCCAGGATCTGGTCGAAGTCCGTCCTTGTCCGGACCAGGCCGTAACCGGGGTAGCTCGATAGCTCTGGCCAGTCCAGTTCGATCCGGCCGCCGCCGCCGATAATCCGCAATCCCCTGTTTCGCAGCCACCCGTCGCTCTCCGAGATCGGCACGCCCATCGAGGTCAGCGCCCGCACCGCGCGAGGCGTCAGGCCGTCGCCGCAGACCTTCTCCCGCGGGAAGCTCGTTTTCTCCAGCATCAGCACGTCCAGGCCTGCTGCCGCCAGGTAGTAGGACACGGACGAGCCGGCCGGCCCGGCACCGACGACGATGACGTCGGCGGTACCGGCGACGTCGGGACCGACAGCGCCAGCGCTGACGGTGCCGACGCTCACGGGCGCGCCGGCCGCCGCCTGTGCCCGTCCGCTGCTGGCCGCAGGCGTGCTACCGCGCTCTGCGCTGACCAGCTCATGCTGAGGGGCCAAGTCTGGCGGGCCGACGGGGGGTACTTGCTCGGTCACGGACCCGTCCTGATCTGTCTTGTGAACCTCTTCACAAGAGCTTTCCGCCTCGCAGTCTAGTCCTGGCTCGATGCGGCCAGTCCGCCCGCCCCACCCATCACCACAGCCCCCTCCGGCGGGCAGGCCGCTGTCTACCCAGGGCGCCGCGCCTCGTGCAGCGCGACCACTCCGAGCGTAAGGTTTCGCCAGCTCACACCGGACCAGCCGGCCTCGGCGATCTTGCCAGCGAGTTCGTGTTGCGCTGGCCAGGCCTTGATCGACTCGGCCAGGTAGTCGTAGGCCGGCGCGTTGCCGGACAGCCGCCTGGCGACGGCAGGCAGCGCCGTGCTCAGGTACCGCTCGTACATCGCGTTGAGCTTGCGCACGGGCAGGTGACTGAACTCACAGACCACCAGCCGCCCGCCGCGCCTGGTCACCCGCAGCAGCTCCGTCAGCGCCTGGCCCGTGTCGGCCACGTTACGCAGCCCGAAGGAGATCGTGACCACGTCGAAGATCTCGTCGCCGAATGGCAGTGCCAGCGCGTCGCCCGCTACGAAGCGAAGCCCGCTGGCGGGCTTACGCGCGCCCACCGCGAGCATCCCGAGGGAGAAGTCACAGGCAACGCACCGTGCGCCAGCGGCGGTAAACGCGCGAGCCGAGGTGCCCGTGCCCGCTGCCAGATCTAGCACGAGCTGGCCGGAGCCGGCTCCGACAGCTCGCGCCACGACCCGCCGCCAGAACCGGTCCATGCCCAGCGACAGGGCATCATTGAGCAGGTCGTAGCGGTCGGCGACGTTGTCGAACATCACCGAGACGTCGGCGGGCCTCTTGTCGAGCTGAGCGCGGGTCATGTCTCAAGCCTGGCATACGCCGCGACGGCCGGGCGCTCACCGAGCCCCCGGGCCGCCAGCGTCAGACCCGAGCCCGGCTCAGCCCGCGGGCGGCCGGACACCGCACGCCATTTTCCCGCAATGGCGGCGCCGTGATTGGCGACCAGCCAGGGAATGGCCGGCTGGCCCGGGCAACTGACCGGGTTAATTGTCGGTGACCATCGCGGCGCCGACGGTCGCGCCGGTCGCCTCATCGATCAGGATCAGGCCGCCAGTCAGCCGGTTCCGCGAGTACGGATCGCAGAACAACGGCTGCGTCACGCGCAGCGTGACCCGGCCGATCTCGTTCAAGGCAAGCTGCGATGCCGACTCGTCCCGGTGCAGGGTGTTGACATCCAGGCGGTACTGCAGGTCTCGCACGATCCCCTTGACGGTGCGGGTGGTGTGCTTGACCAGCAGGCGATTGCCGGTGGCGAGCACCCTGGCGTCGGTCATCCAGCAGACCATCGCCTCGATGTCCTGCGTCGAGTCCGGGCGGTTGTGCGGCCTGCAGAACATGTCGCCGCGGGATACGTCGAGGTCGTCGGCGAGCAACAGCGTCACCGACATCGGCGCGAATGCCTCCGGTACCGGGCCGTTCGCGGTGTCAATCTGGCTGATCGTGGTGGTGAGCCCGGACGGCAAGTGCAGCACCTCGTCTCCCGGCTTGAGCACTCCGCCCGCTACCTGGCCCGCGTAGCCGCGGTAGTCGTGCAACTGCGGGTCGGTGGCCTGGTGCGGCCTGATGACGTACTGCACCGGGAACCTGACGTCGATGAGGTTGCGGTCGGAGGCGATGTGCAGGTGTTCCAGGTGGTGCAGCAGCGACGGGCCGCCGTACCACGGCATGTTGCCCGACCGCTGGACGACGTTGTCCCCGTGCAGGGCCGAGATCGGGATGAAGGTCAGGTCGCCGATATCCAGCTTGGCTGCGAACGCGGTGAATTCCTCGACGATCTGCTCGAAGACCTCGGCGCTGTAATCGACCAGGTCCATCTTGTTAACCGCCAGCACCAGGTGCGGTACCCGCAGCAAGGTGGCCAGGAACGCATGCCTGCGGCTCTGCTCAGTGAGCCCGTTGCGCGCATCGACCAGGACAATCGCCAGATCCGCGGTGGAAGCGCCAGTCACCATGTTCCGGGTGTACTGGATGTGGCCGGGCGTGTCGGCGATGATGAACTTCCGCCGCGGGGTCGCGAAGTAGCGGTAGGCGACGTCGATCGTGATGCCCTGCTCGCGTTCGGCCCGCAGCCCGTCGGTCAGCAGCGCGAGGTTGGTATAGTCCTCGCCGCGCTCCCTGCTGGTGCGCTCCACGGCGGCCAGCTGGTCTTCGAAGATGGCCTTCGAGTCGAATAGCAGCCGCCCGATCAGGGTGCTCTTGCCGTCGTCGACCGAGCCGGCCGTGGCCAGCCGCAAGATATCCATGTGCCGGGGCTCCTCAGCCGGCTGGCCGAACGGAGTCAGCAGCATCGTCATCAGAAGTAGCCTTCCCGCTTGCGGTCCTCCATCGCCGCCTCGCTGGCCCGGTCGTCGGCCCGCGTCTGGCCCCGCTCGGTGATCCGGGTGGCGGCGATCTCGGCGATCACCTCGGCAATGGTCGATGCCGCTGACTCGACGGCGCCCGTGCACGTCATGTCGCCGACCGTGCGGTACCTGACGCGCGCATCGAAGAGCGGCTCGTCTTCGGACCTGGTGACGAATTCGCTGTCGGCGAGCAGGATGCCGCCGCGCTCGAAGACGGTCCTGGTGTGCGCGAAGTAGATGGACGGGATCTCCAGCTGCTCTCTTGCGATGTAGTGCCAGATGTCGAGCTCTGTCCAGTTCGACAGCGGGAACACCCGGATATGCTCGCCGCGCCGGATCCGGGTGTTGTAGACGTTCCAGAGCTCGGGCCGCTGATTCTTCGGATCCCATTGGCCGAATTCGTCGCGGAAGGAAAAGACCCGTTCCTTTGCACGTGCCTTTTCCTCGTCCCGGCGGGCACCGCCGAAGACTGCGTCGAACCTGTTATCCGCGATTGCGTCCAGCAAAGTTGTGGTCTGCAACCGGTTCCTGCTAGCCCACCTGCCGGTCTCCTCCACCACCTTGCCTGCGTCGATGGACTCCTGCACCGACGCGACTATGAGGCGGGCACCTGCCTCGGCGGCCCTGCGATCCCGGTATCTGAGCACCTCGGCGAAGTTGTGACCGGTGTCCACGTGCATCACCGGGAACGGGATCCGGGCGGGCCAGAACGCGCGCTCGGCCAGCGCGAGCATCACGATAGAGTCCTTGCCGCCAGAGAACAGCAGCACCGGCCGCTCGAACTCGGCGGCCACCTCGCGCATCACGTGAATCGACTCAGCTTCGAGCACGTCGAGTTGAGACAACAAGTAGTCAGTGCGAGCTGGCGGCATAAGGACGACTCCGGGTCACTGGGCGACGGTTCCGCCGGGCTTGGTCAGGCCGGCTGCCGAGGCGGGCAGCGAGCGGCTGATCGCCTGCAGCAGCTTTGCCGCAAGTCCGATCGGACAGATCAGAATATCAGGCACGGACGGATTTGCCTGGTTATACCGAAGACTCGAACCGTCGATGCGGGACGCGTGCAGGCCGGCGGCCCTGGCTACGGCGACGGGCGCCGCTGAGTCCCACTCGTACTGGCCGCCGCTATGCAGGTAAGCGTCGGCCTGGCCGTCGATCACCGCGGCCGCTTTCGCCCCAGCCGATCCCATCGGTACCAGCATCGCGTCCAGATTCTCAGCCAGGTCAGTGACGAACTCTGGCGGCCGCGACCGGCTGACTAGCAATCGCAGCGGCGTCCCGGCCCCGCCGCTGGCCGGGTCAAAGGCACCTGCTGCCGGGCCAGCCTGCTGCCGGGCCGGCGGGTTCGCGGTACTCAGCACTGTGCCCTGCGCGGGTAGGGCGACGGCGCCGGCCGCGAGGTCCCCGTCCGCCCAGAGCGCGACATGCACTGCCCAATCGGTGCGTCCCGGCTCGCCGTACTCCCTGGTGCCGTCGAGCGGATCGATGATCCATACCCGGCTGGCCGACAGCCGGGCCAGATCGTCAGCACCCTCTTCGGACAGCACGGCGTCGCCGGGCCTGAGCCTCGCTAGCTCGCCGGCCAGGAACTCGTGCGACGACCGGTCACCGGCGTCACGGAGCGACCTGGCATCGCCACCCTGGGCGCGCAGCGCCATGAGCCGACGGCCCGCCTCTTGCGCCAGCATGGCGGCTAGCTGGCCGTCAGAAGCGGCTGCCTGGCCGTCAGAAGCGGCTGCCTGGTCGTCAGGAATCGTCAAGGATGCTCCACAGGGTCAGCAAGCGGGCCCACCGGCCGGACGCCAGCCTACGGCCTTCGCCCGGCGGCATCGCCAGGGACAGCCAAGCCAGCCCGGGGCCCGGCCCGATCGCAGTGCCGTTGACGCCGCAGCCCGGCGGGCTGTGCGTGCTCGCGGCCGGATGCCATCGAGCCGCTAGTGGAACTTGTTCTGCGCCGCCGAGAGTCCCTCGGTGAGCAGCACCTCGGCGGCGTCGGCCGACCGGCCGATGATCTCCGGCAGGGCCTCGCGCTCGGCCGGCGAGAAGTTCCGCAGCACGAAGTCGGCTGGATCCATCCGGCCAGGCGGCCTGCCGATGCCGATCCGGAGCCGGTGATAGTCCCGGCTGCCGAGCGCGGCAGTCACCGACCGCAGCCCGTTATGCCCGTTGTCGCCACCACCGAGCTTCAGCCGGATAGATCCGTACGGCAGGTCGAGTTCGTCGTGCACGACCAGCACGCGCTCGGCCGGCAGCTTGAAGAAAGCCCGCAGCGCCGCCACCGGGCCGCCGGATGCGTTCATGAAGCGCTGTGGCTTGGCCAGCACCACCGGGACGCCGGCGAGCCGGCCGGTCGCCGTCTGCGCTCGCGAGGAGTCCCGCCGGAAAACGGATCCGATCCGGGCGGCGATCTCATCCGCGCACATGAAGCCGACATTGTGCCGGTTGCCGGCATAGCCGGGGCCAGGGTTACCCAATCCGGCAATCAGCCAGCGGTCATCAGCCATCGTCGTCGTCCCCTGCTGCCGGTTGTGTTGCGCCCGGCAGGCCAGCGCCCGCAGCGCCCCGTGCCGGCGAACACCGTGCCGGCAGGCGCCCCAGTGCCAGCGGGCGCTGGAGCGCCGGCTGTCAGCCGGATTCCTCCGTACGGGACTCCGCACCACGCTCGGCGGCCGGCACCGCAGCCGGCACCGCAGCCGGCGCGGCAGCAGGCGCCTCGCCTTCGCCAATCTCGGCCTCGATCTGCGCGGCCGTCGGGGACGCGAGAACGTGCAGCACCAAGATGTCAGGCTCGACAGCCAGCGTCACGCCGGCCGGCAGCTTCAGGTCACCGGCATGCACGGCGGCGCCAACGGCCATGCCCTCGACATTGACCTCGATGCCGCGCGGGATGTTAGTAGCCTCGGCCTCGACTGAGATCTGCACCAGCTGCTGGTCGAGCAGGCCGTCCGGCGCGATGTCGCCAATCAGCGTTACCGGAATGTCGACTGTGACCTTCTCGCCGCGGCGGACCACGAGCAAGTCGACGTGCTCGACGTAACCCTGGATCGGATCCCGCTGCACGGCCTTGGGCAATGCCAGCTGAACTCCGCCCGGCAGTCCCTCAAGCCTGATCAGGACGTTGGGGGTGCGCAGTGCGAGCAGCACCTCGTGACCGGGCAGGGTAAGGTGCCGCGGCTCTAGGCTGTGCCCGTAGAGCACGGCGGGTACCCGGCCGGCCGCCCTGGCCCGGCGGGCTGGCCCCTTGCCGAACTCCGTCCGCGACTTGGCGTCGATACGTACCTCGGGCACGGTGCCACTCCTCGTGATGACAGGAAATTCCCCGGAAGTCTACCGCCTGCCGGAGCCATCCCACGATCCGGGCGAGTTATGCGGCCTAAGTTATGCGGCCTAGCTATGCATAAGTCGCCCGGATCATGACAGCGACGGCTAGCTCTGGCCGTCGAACAGGCTGGTCACCGAGCCGTCGCTGAACACCTCGTTGATGGCCCTGGCGATCAGCGGGGCGATGGACAGCACAGTCAGCTTGTCGAATCGCTTCTCGTTCAGGATCGGCAGCGTGTTCGTCACGATCACCTCGCTGACCCGTGAGTTCTTGAGCATGTCGACGGCGTTGCCGGAGAGCACGCCGTGCGTCGCGGTCACGATCACCTGCGTCGCGCCCTGCTCGAACAGCGTGTCCGCGGCCTTCACGACCGTGTGGCCGGTGTCGATCATGTCGTCGACCACGATGCAGGTCCGCCCGGCTACCTGACCGACCACTTCCAGCACTCGCGCCTGGTTGGCCACCTCCGGGTCGCGGCGCTTGTGGATGATCGCCAGCGGGCAGCCGAGCCGGTCGGTCCACCGCTCGCACACCCGGACCCGGCCCGCGTCCGGCGCGACCACGGTCACCTGCGACACGTCCAGCTTGTCCTCCAGGTAGGACGCCAGGATCGGCAGCGCGAACAGATGGTCGACTGGTCCGTCGAAGAAGCCCTGGATCTGCGCGGTATGCAGGTCGACGGCCATCAGCCGGTCGGCGCCCGCAGCCTGGAACAGGTCGGCCATCAGCCGGGCCGAGATCGGCTCCCGGCCTCGGCTCTTCTTGTCCTGGCGGGCGTAGCCGAAGAACGGGGCGACCACGGTGATCCGCTTCGCGGACGCGCGCTTGAGCGCGTCCACCATGATCAGATGCTCCATGATCCACTGGTTGATAGGCGCCGTGTGGCTCTGCAGCACGAACGCGTCGCTGCCACGGACCGACTCAAGGAAGCGGACGAAGATCTCGCCGTTGGCGAAGTCGTATGCCGTTGTCGGCGTTGGTTCGATGCCGAGGCATCCGGCGATCTCCAGGCCGAGTTCGGGGTAGCCGCGACCGGAGAAGAGCATCATCTTCCGCTCGGGGGTGGCTGTCCTGCCGCTCACTTGCGTTAACTCTCCTTGCGTTGCCACGTGCCTGCGCTTGCTGCCGACGGCGAATGTGCCGACGGGCCACGTTCGCTGCCCTGCTGGCTGCTGGCCTCCGGCCCCCGACAGCCAGCACGGACGTGAGCGAACGGGCCGACTAGGGCGCCCGGTTCGATCACGGCTTCCTCGCACACTGCCTGCAGTACTCTCGCACCAGCCCCGACGGTCGTGTCGCGCAGCAGGCAGCCGGGCCCGACAGTGGCGCCGGCACCGATGACGGTGCGGCCCTCGAGCTGGGTAGCCGGGCAGATCTGCGCGCCCGGCTCGAGCCGCACGTCGACGTCGATCCATGTACTCGCCGGGTCTACGATCGTCACGCCTGCCGCCATCCAGCAGGCCAGCAGCCGCTCGTTGAGGACGCGCCGTGCCCTGGCGAGCTGAGCCTGGTCATTGACGCCCTGAATCTCATCGAAGTCCGGGCAGAACGCGCTGCCGACAAGGTGGCCGTCGGCGCGCAGGATGGCGGGCACCTCGGTCAGGTACTCCTCACCCGTCGCCCTGGCGGGCGGAACCCGCTTGACGGCGTCGGCGAGCAGCTCACCGTCGAACGCGAACATGCCCGAGCTGATCTCGGCCAGCGCTCGCTGCTCTTCCGTCGCGTCGGCTTCCTCGACAATGCCGCTGACCTGGCCGTCCTCGTTCCGGATGATCCGGCCGTAGCCTGTCGGGTCCGGCGCCTGTGACGTCAGCACGGTCACCGCCGCGCCCGCGGCCTCATGCTCGGCGGCAAGGCTCGCGAGGGTCGTGCCGCGCAGCATCGGGGTATCGGAGAACAGCACGATGACGGTGCCATGGATGACACCGACGGACTCGACCACCGTACGCACCGCGTGCCCGGTACCCCAGGACCCGCGGCGTTCCTGCACGACCAGGCCGGCTTCCGGCCAGTGCTCGCGCGCGTACCCGGCAACCTGGCCACGCAGGTCGCTGACCACCAGGATCAGCCGCTGCGGCCGCAGGTCACTGGCGGCGGCCAGCACGTGGCCCAGCATCGGGCGGCCGCAGACCTCGTTGAGCATCTTCGGAGTGGCTGTGCGCATCCGGGTGCCCTCGCCGGCCGCCAGCACGATGACGGCGGCCGGACCGTGTGCTGTCACTCGGCTCGGCTCCTTCGGGTCGTTTTCAGGATCAAGGCGCGTCTGGCCGCGCGGATAGCAGTCGGATTGTCGCTCTTCGACCTGTCGCTGTTGTGAATGTCGCCGGCACGATCAGCGCCGCTGGCCGGGACGGCCGGGCAATGAAGCTGCCACTCTCCGGAGCTGCCACCCTCCCGACAAGTGCAGGATACCGGCCTGTTACCTACCTTCGGCCATCCTGGGTGCCTGATCGCACCCCTTGCGGCGCTTCCTCACGATCGTGCGCCACAACCACTCTGTCAACAAGCCGCCGTGCGACCTCGCCACGACGCCGCCGCCAGGGAGCTGATCATCGCCCGAGCTCAGCCTGGTCCGAGTAGGCTTTCGGGGCAGGATCTGACCTTCCCGGGTCGTCTAGCCGGCAGGACGGGGTCTTTTGGTGTCCCTAACCGAGGTTCGAATCCTCGCCCGGGAGCAGCAATGAGCCGGGAGTGTTGTTCGTGTCCTCCCCCGGCAGCGCCATCGCGGCGAATGCCCAGCCTTCGACCTGCCGGTACAGTTCGGCACTGCGACGCACCTTGATGATCAAGCAACCGCGGTAGCTTTCACCCGTGTTCTTTCGGATGGTCGTCGGATTGTGCCGCTTGAGGGTCGGGCGGCTGAATTGCTCTTCGGGCAGCCCGGTGACGCCCACCCAGAACTGCTGAGCGGCGTCTACGTCTGCGCTTTCGTGGATGTGCACCCGGCAGATAAGCCGTTCCGGCGCGGCAGGTCGCGCACCCAGAGCGACACTGACCCTTCGAGACGCCCAGCTCGGCGGCTATCTCGTCATAGGTGCGGCCGTTGGCGCGCAACTCGCGCGCTTTCAAGCGCAGCTCGTCTTTTGCCCTCGGTCGTAACGTCCACAGCGGTGCTGGCTCGCCGCGCAGCGCTTGGTTCAGCGTGGAGTTCCCGACGCCGAGGATCTCCTTGATGTCACGCCGGGACTTGCCGGCCCGGCGCTGCGCGACCACCTGCTCGCGCAGCTCCAGAAGCTCATCCTTAGTTCTCATAATCGAATATTAAGGTGGGCTACTGACACTTTCTGGCCCGTGAGTTCGATACTACGTTCGAGCGATGGCCGCGCATGCGGCGGGCCGCTGCGGGTACGTGGCTCTTACCGTTTCTTACCCCAGGACCATGCCGAAAAATTTTCGCTGGCCGTAGTGCAACTTACGGTCACGTAGGTTACGGTTACGTAAGCGTATTCTGCAGGAGCCCCAGCCCACGGCGATGCAGACCGGTTATCCCGCAACTGACGGCCGAGTGCCAGGCGAGGATCCACATGACCACTGACATCGACACCGCCGAAACGCGCGCCGCTACGGCTGCGGCGGTCGGCGCCACCGCTACCGACACCACCGCTACCGACACCACCGCTAATTCCACGAGCGGAGCGGGCAATGCCGCGGCGGTAGCCGCCGGCCGCAAGGCTCCGCTGAGTGATCTTCACGATGAACCGCGGGGCACCTTCGAGAAGGTGCTGGTCGGGATCTTCGTCGCCGTCCCGATGGTCGCGCTGGTCGCGGCGATCCCGCTGGCCTGGGGCTGGGGCCTTGGTTGGCACGACGTGATCCTCGCGGTGGCCTTCTACCTGATCACTGGCCTTGGCATCTCCATGGGCTTCCACCGTTACTTCACGCATTCCTCCTTCAAGGCCAGCACCGGCCTGCGGATCGCGCTCGCCATCGCCGGATCGCTCGCGCTCGAGAAGTCGGTACTCGAGTGGGTGGCCGACCACCGGCGGCACCACAAGTACAGTGACCGGGACGGCGACCCGCATTCGCCGTGGCGGTTCGGCGACGACTGGAGAGCGCTCACCAAGGGCCTCGTCTACGCGCACGTCGGCTGGCTGTTCGACGACGAGCGCACCTCTCAGGAGAAGTTCTGCCCTGACCTGCTCGCCGACAAGAACATCGTGCGGATCTCGCGCTTGTTCCCCGTCCTGACCGCGGTCTCGCTGCTCGCCCCGGCGCTCATCGGCGGGCTGTGGGCCTGGTCCTGGCAGGGCGCCGTCACCGCGTTCTTCTGGGCCACGCTGGTCCGGGTCGCGTTCCTGCACCACGTGACCTGGTCCATCAACTCGATCTGCCACACCTTCGGCAAGGAAGAGTTCGAGGTCAGGGACAAGTCACGGAACGTGAACTGGCTGGCCATCCTGTCCTTCGGTGAGTCCTGGCACAACCTGCATCACTCCGATCCCACCTGCGCCCGGCATGGCGCCCTGCGCGGCCAGATCGATATCGCGGCGCGGCTGATCTGGTTCTGCGAAAAGCTCGGCTGGGCGTACGACGTCCGGTGGCCCGACGAAGCCAGGCTGAGCGGAAAGAAGACCGGCACCAGGCGGCTCGGCTCGATGACACGCCGGGCCGCGCCCGAACCGATTGGCCGGCCCGCACCCTGACCCACCATGATGGAGCAGTGACAAATCAGACCACTTCGAGCAACCGCAAGCGAATGACGGGCAGGGAGCGGCGCGAGCAGCTCCTCGACATCGGGCGGCGGCTGTTCGCCGAGCGCGGCCTGGACGGCACTTCCATCGAGGAGATCGCCGCCCAGGCCGGCGTTTCCAAGCCGGTCGTCTACGAGCACTTCGGCGGCAAGGAAGGGCTGTACGCCGTCGTCGTCGACCGGGAAGTCGAGCGCTTCCTGACCATGGCCACCAGGCTCCTTGACGGCGAGGACACCATGGCCAAGTTCGAGGTCGCCGCTGTCCATCTGCTGCGCTACATCCAGGAGAACTCCGACGGATTCCGGATCCTGGTCCGGGACTCTAACCCGACCTCAGGCTCCGGCACTTTCGCGAGCCTGATCAGCGACATCGCCAGTCAGGTCGAGTACATACTCGGCGATGTGCTGGAAGCCAGGGGGTACGACCCGAAGCTGGCGCCGGTATACGCGCAGATGCTCGTCGGCATGGTGGCCTCAGCAGGGCAGTGGTGGCTAGACGCCCGCAAGCCCGACCTTGAGGAAATGGCCGCGCACCTGGTCAATCTAGCCTGGAACGGCATGCGAGAACTTGACCCCAAGCCGCAACTGTCGGCCGAGGCGATGACGCTACTACGCCGGGGCGAGTGATCAGGCGGGCCCGGTCCCGGCGCTGAGCCAGAACCCCGCAA
Source organism: Actinomycetota bacterium (assembly GCA_027314515.1). Taxonomy (GTDB): domain Bacteria; phylum Actinomycetota; class Actinomycetes; order Streptosporangiales; family Streptosporangiaceae; genus JAJYUU01. The sequence goes on along the minus strand of DAHVAR010000065.1, from coordinate 13,641 downwards.
CCGTGACCGCGCGCGGCCACCGAGGGCGGGGTGCTCAGGGTCGCCGCGCAGCCACCGAGGGCGGGGTGCTCAGGGTCGCTGCGCGACCACGAAGACACGCCGGAACGGCAGGACGGTGCCGTACTGGGCAGCCGGGTAGTACTGCCGGATCGCCCGCGAGTACGCGGCGACGAACTCGCGGGCTTCGGCGGCGCCCAGCACAGCGAGAACCGGGCGCAGTCCGGTGCCCTTGTACCACTCCGTCACGGGGTCGCTGCCCTGGAGCACGTGCAGGTACGTGGTCTCCCACGCGTCGACGATCAGGCCCTGGCCGGCCAGCAGGTCAAGATACTCGGCAGGCTCGCCGGCCTGGCGGTTGAGGTGGACGCCTGCCAGCTGATCCCGCCACCGGTCTGAGCCCGCTAGCTCCCGCAACACGGTATGGCTTGGCTGGTCGAAATTGCCCGGCAGCTGGAACGCGAGCCAGCCGGCCGGGGCAAGCCACGCTGCCCAGCGCGGGAGGAGCTCTCGATGGTCCGGTACCCATTGCAGCACCGCGTTCGAGATGATCACGTCGGCCGACCGGGCAGGCTGCCAGTCGTTGACGTCGCCCGCGACGAAGCTGAGCCGGCCGCTGCGTGCGGCCTCGCCGTAGTCCGCCTGCTGAGCGGTGGCGATCATCTCCGCCGAAGAGTCAACGCCCAGCACGTCCGCATGCGGCCACCGGGCGGCCAGCGAAGCGGTCAGCTGGCCGGGACCGCAGCCGAGGTCGAGCACATAGCCGGGCGCAGTCGCGCCGATCCGGGCAGCCAGGTCGTAGAACGGGCGCGAGCGCTCGCCGGCGAAGTTCAGGTACTGCGCAGGATCCCACATGGCGGTTCATCCAATTCTCTTGATATCGAGATACTCGCGGGTATTTTCTTACCGGACTAGAAGTCTCGATGTCAAGAGATATGCTCCAGTCATGCCATCGGCCAAGGGCCCAGTCAGCAACCGCCTTCCGGCCAGCGATGAAGTCGACGGAATCGTCGCTCGCTGGCACGCCGTGCGGCCGAACCTGGACGTAAGCCCGCTGCAGGTGCTCAGCCGGGTGTCCCGGCTGGCCCGGCACCTGGACCGGGCGAGGCGGACCGCGTTCGCCGCGCACGGCCTGGAGGCCTGGGAGTTCGACGTGCTCTCCGCGCTCCGCCGGCAAGGTCCGCCGTTCCAGCTCAGCCCGGGCGCCCTGATCCGCGCGACGCTTGTGACGTCCGGCACGATGACCAACCGAATCGACCGTCTGGAGTCGGCGGGACTGGTCAGCCGCCGCCGCGACCCGCAGGACAAGCGCGGCGTGCTGGTGCAGCTCACCGGCGGCGGGCTCAGGGCGGTTGACGCCGCCTTCGAAGCTCTGCTGGCGCGCGAGGGGACGCTGCTGACCGGGCTCGACGGCGATCAGCAGGATCAGCTCGCCGGGCTGCTGCGGATTCTGCTGGCTCCATTCGATGCCGGTGAGCCCGGAGCTGGCTGACTGCTCACACCCTGTTGGTTTCCCGGCTTTCCGCTGACAGTTTGCCCCCTTATGTTCCCGGCAAACTGACAGGGAGTCGGCTCGTCAGCCGCCAAGCTCCTCGGCCACCGTCAGCCAGCGCTCTTCCAGCGCGCTGCGCTCGGCCTGGAGTGCACGCAACTGCTGGCCAAGCTCGATCAGCCTGGCGTAGTCGCTGGCATGGCCGGTCAGGTCCGCGGCCAGCCGCGCTTCGTCCTCGGTCAGCCTGGCGATCTGCCGTTCTAGCCTGGTCAGCTCCTTCTGGCCGGCTCGCTGCTGCGCCGCCGAGGGCCTGCCGCTGGCGTCCTGGCGCCCGGTCGGCCCCTGCCCCGCCCACGCCTGGCGCGACCCGCCGGCCTGGGCCGACCCGCCGGCCTGGGCCGACCCGCCGGCCTGGGACGACCCGCCGGCCTGGGGCAAGCCGCCGGCCTGGGGAAAGCCGCCGGCACGTACGGCCCGTTCCCGGATGGTCAGGTACTCGTCGATGCCGCCGGGCAGGAACGCGAGCTGCTCGTCCGCGAGCCCGAGCACGTGATCGGTGACGCGCTCGATGAAGTACCGGTCGTGGCTGACCACCACGACCGAGCCGGGCCAGCCGTCGAGCAGATCCTCCAGCTCGGTCAGCGTCTCGATGTCCAGGTCGTTGGTCGGCTCGTCCAGCAGCAGCACGTTCGGCTCGGCGAGCAGGATCAGCAACAGCTGGAGCCGACGGCGCTCGCCGCCGGACAAATCGCCTACCCTGGCCCACTGCCGGTCGCCGCGCAGTCCGAGGCGCTCAAGCAACTGGCTCGCCGACAGCTCGCGCCTGCCGATGACCGCCGAGCCGCGTACCCGCTCGGCGGCTTCCAGCACCCGCAGGTCCTCCTCGACGGCGGGCGGCTGCTGGGTCAGATAGCCCAGGCGCACCGTGCTTCCCCTGACCACTACTCCGGTGGTCGTGACCGGGCCCGTCTCCGGCACCGGCAGATCACCGGACAGCAGCCTGAGCAGTGTGGTCTTGCCGGTGCCGTTCACGCCGACGAGCCCCACCCGGTCACCCGGGCCGAGCTGCCAGGTGACGTGGCGCAGCAGCGACTTCTCGCCCGCGCTCACGCAGACATCGTCGAGTTCGAGCACCGTCTTGCCCAGCCGGGCGGCCGCGAGCCGGGCGAGTTCCACGCCGTCCCTGGCCGGCGGCTCGTCCGCGATCAGCGCGGTGGCAGCCTCGATGCGGAATTTCGGCTTGCTCGTGCGGGCTGGCGGCCCGCGGCGCAGCCAGGCGAGTTCCTTGCGCATCAGGTTGCGCCGGCGCTGATCGGCCGCGGCCGCGATCCTCGCCCGCTCCGCCTTGGCGAGCACGTACGCGGAGTAGCCGCCGTCGTAGACGTGCACCTGGCCGTCGGCTAGCTCCCAGGTCAGTTCGGTCACCGCATCCAGGAACCAGCGGTCGTGGGTGACGATCACGTAGCTGCGCGCGTACTGCCGCAGGTAACCCGCGAGCCAGCTGATTGCTTCGACGTCCAGATGGTTCGTCGGCTCATCCAGCAGCAGCAAGTCATAGCTGCGGCGCAGCAGCGCGGCCAGCGCCGTCCGGCGACGCTCACCGCCCGACAGCTGGCCGGCGTCGGCAGTCAGGTCGATGCCGCCGAGCAGAGCCTCGACGACAGATCGGCTGCGCGGGTCCGCGGCCCATTCGTGCTCGGCCAGGCCGCCCAGCACTATCTCGCTGACCGAACCGGCCAGGCTCTCGGCCTGCGGCAGGTAGCCGATGGTGATGTCGCGGGCCCTGGTGGCCCGGCCGGAGTCCAGGTTCTGTGTCCCGGCGAGCGCGGCGAGCAGCGTGGTCTTGCCTGTCCCGTTGCGGCCGACCACCCCGATGCGCTGCCCCGCCGCGACGCCCAGTGAGACGTGATCAAGCAAGACTCGCTCGTGGTAGGCCTTAGCCGCGAGCTCGAGGTTCACCAGGTTCATGATCGGGTGCCGGTTCTCCGGGTGGCGGTGGTTGTCACGACGGCTGCGGTCACCGAGACGGCTGGCGGTCGCGGACTACGGTCGCGCCGGGTACGGGCCCGCTCGCCCTGGCGACAGCGCGACACACCCCGGCGCTGGTCAGCGCAACCGCGAGGTCCCGCGCGCGGGCGGCATCGCTGGCCAGGAACGCGCACGTCGGTCCGGAGCCGGACACGATCGCGCCCAGTGCGCCGTTCTCCCGCCCGGCCGTCAGCGTCCGCCGCAGGCCGGGCTCCAGCGACAGTGCGGCCGGCTGCAAGTCGTTGGACAGCAACGGCCCGACCTGTGCCGGGTCGCCGGACCGCAGCGCCGCCATCAGCGGATTGCTCAGCTCAGGCTCACCCGGCCCGGGCCTGTCACCGGCGGCGGCACGCGCCGCCCTGAGTCGGTCGCAGGTCGCGTAGACCTGGGCAGTGGACAAGCCGCGGTGCCCGAACGCCAGCGCCCAGTGATAGCTGCCGGTCGCCAGGGCCGGTGTCAGCTGCTCGCCGCGGCCGCGGCCGACCGCGGTGCCGCCCAGGAGCCCGAACGGGACATCGCTGCCGAGGCCGGCGGCCAACTCGATGAGGTCGCGCTGGGACAGGCCGGTCTGCCACAGCTCGTTACAGGCCAGCAGGGTGGCCGCGGCATCCGCGCTACCGCCCGCCAGGCCGGCCGCGACCGGGATCCGCTTCGTGATGCGGATCTGCACGCGGAAGCCGCGCAGCCCGGCCGCGCGGGCCAGCGCGGCCGCTGCCTTCCAGGCAAGGTTCGACCGGTCCAGGGGAACGGCGGCCGCGTCTTCGCCGCTGACCGACAGTGCGGTCTTCTCCGCTGGCAGCACCGTAACCTCGTCGAACAGCGAGACCGCGTGGAACACCGTGACGAGCGGGTGATAGCCGTCAGCGCGGGGCGGCCCAACGGCGAGTTGCAGGTTGACTTTCGCCGGCGCCCGGACAGTGACTGCCGCCTGAGCCGGCCTGTTTGCTGAGGTCACGATCTGCTGATCGTATCCGGATCGGGCGCGCGCCCGGCGGCAGCGGCTATCCGGGCGAAGTGGGCGATGCCCAGCGCCTCGCCGCGCAGCGCAGGGTCGACACCCGCCGCGCGCAGCACGGCCTCGGCGGCCGCCGGCGAGCCGGCCCAGGCCGCCAGCGCCGCCCGGAGGGTCTTCCTGCGCTGCGCGAACGCGGCGTCGATCACCGCGAAGGTGTCCTCACGCCGGGCGGCGCCGCGCACCGCGGCAGCATCGGCCGCGGTTCGCCGCGAGAACGACACCAGCCCGGAGTCAACCCGCGGAACCGGCCAGAACACCGCCCGGCCGACCGAGCCAGACCGGCGGGCGGTCGCAAACCAGGCGATCTTGGCCGATGGCACGCCGTAGGTTCGGCTGCCCGGCGGCGCGCACATCCGGTCGGCGACTTCCGCCTGCACCATCACCACTCCGCGCGTCAGTGACGGCACGGTCGTAAGCAAGTGCAGGATGACCGGCACGGAGGCGTTGTACGGCAGGTTCGCAACCAGTACCGTCGGCGGTTCGCCGGGCAGCTCACCGACTCTGGCGGCGTCCGCCGTCACGACCGAGAGCCGGTCGGCTAGCTGCGGCGCCCTGGCGGCTATGGTCGACGGCAGTTCCGCTGCCAGGGTGGCGTCCACCTCGATCGCCGTGACGTGGCGGGCGGCGGCCAGCAGCGGCAGGGTGAGCGATCCGAAGCCGGGTCCGACCTCTAGCACGACATCGTCGGGGCGCAGATCCGCCTGCGCGGCGATCCGGCTGACAGTGCCCGCGTCGACGACGAAGTTCTGGCCAAGTCGCTTGGCTGGCTGAATGCCGAGCCGCGCGGCTAGTTCCCTGATCTCGGTCGGCCCGAGTAGCCGGGCAGCCGGCAGCGGAGTCAGGCCGGCCAAGGCCCGAAGACCCGCTCGCCGTTGGCCTCCATGACAGCGCAGAGCTTGGCGACGTCCAGCTGCTTGACCGCGGCGAGCGCGCGCACCGTATACGCGACCTGAGCCGGCGTGTTCGACTTCCCCCGGTTCGGCGATGGCGTCAGGAACGGCGCGTCGGTCTCGGCCAGGATCAGCTCGGCCGGCGTGACCGCTGCGGCCTCGCGCAGGCCGGCCGCGTTCCCGAACGTGACGGTCCCGGCGAAGCTCAGCAGGTAGCCAGCGTGCGCGCAGCGCTGCGCTAGCTCCGCGTCGCCGGAAAAGCAATGGAAGATCACCTGCTCGGGAGCGCCGTCCGCGGCGAGGATGGCCAGCACATCCTCGTGGGCGTCCCGGTCATGGATCATCAGCGGCTTGCCTGCTTGCTTGGCGATGTCGATATGCGCCCGGAACCAGTCCCGCTGCACCTGTGGCGCGGCGCTGTCGCGGTAATAGTCCAGCCCGGTCTCGCCGACGGCGCGAACTTCCGGCAGGCTGGCCAGCCGGGCGATCTCCGCCAGCACCGTATCCCGCTCCGCGGCCGTGGTGGCGGCTGCCGCCGTCTCGTTCGGGTGGATCGCCACCGCCGCATAGACCGCAGGGAACGCGGCTGCACAGTCAGCCGCCCAGCGCGAGGACGCGGTATCGACGCCAACGGTGATGACCCGGCTGATACCCGCTGATGCGGCCTGTGCGAGCGTGTCGGCGACGGCCAGATCGATCATGTCGAGGTGGCAGTGGCCGTCAAACGCCGGATACGGCAGCGCCTCCGGCGGCGGCGCGTGCGGCCGGCCGACGCCCTGCCCCGGCCCGAACCGCTCGTCCAGTCCGAACCGCTCATCCGGCGCGGACCGGTAGCCGCGCGCGTGCCTGTCGCCGGGCACCGGAGGCAGCGCGGGCTGTGTCACTTTGCCTCGAGCCTGGCTAGTTCCTCGGTGACCACCGAGGCGTCCAGCTTGGCGAAGAGCGGGGCCGGAACGCCGACCGGCGTGCCCGGCTTGACCGGCATCGACTCCCAGCGGGCCGCGGTCCGGTAGTCGCCGGTGATCACCGGGTACGGCTGACCGCCGTCCTCGGTGACCTCCTCTAGCCGCGGCATGCCAGACCACTCGCCGGTCCCGCCGAGCATCTCGAATACCTTCTGTGACGAACGCGGCAGGAACGGGGTGAGCAGCGTCTTGCCGTCGTCCACCAGCTGCAGCGCGACATGCAGGATGGTGCGCATCCGGTCCGGATCGGACTCGCGCAGCTTCCACGGTGCCTGGTCGGACAGGTACTTGTTGGCCTCGGCCAGCGTGCGCATCGTCTCGGTGCTGGCCAGCTTGAACCGGCAGCGCCGGAGGGCGTCGCCGACCGTGCCGAACGCCGCCTTCGACCGGTCGAGCAGCGCCCGGTCGGTCTCGGTGAGCTCGCCGGGGTCCGGGATCTGGCCGATGTTGCGCGCGGCGAAGGAGACCGAGCGGTTCACTAGGTTCCCCCAGTTCGCCACCAGTTCGTCATTGTTGCGGCGGACGAACTCGCTCCAGGTGAAGTCAGTGTCCTGGCTCTCCGGGCCGGCCACCGCGACGTAGTAGCGGAGCGCGTCGACGTCGTAGCGGGCCAGGAAGTCACGGACGTAGATGACGACCGATCGGGACGAAGAGAACTTCTTGCCTTCCATCGTCAGGAACTCGCTGGACACCACCTCCGCGGGGAGGTTCAGCGCGCCGAGCGAGCCGGGCGAGCCGTCCTTCGCGCCCTTGCCGTTGTAGCCGAGCAGCATCGCGGGCCAGATCTCGGCGTGGAAGACGATGTTGTCCTTGCCCATGAAGTAGTACGCATCGGAGTCCGGCGACTGCCACCACGCCCGCCACGCATCCGGGTCGCCGCTGCGCCTAGCCCATTCGATCGAGGCGGACAGGTAGCCGATCACCGCGTCGAACCAGACGTAGATCCGCTTGTCCGGCTTGTCGCGCCAGCCGTCAAGCGGAATCGGCACGCCCCAGTCCAGGTCCCTGGTGATAGCCCGCGGCTGCAGGTCACCGAGCAGGTTCAGGGCGAACTTCAGCACATTCGGGCGCCACTGGCCGCTCTTGCCCTGCAGCCAGCCGCCCAGCACGTCGGCGAACGCCGGCAGGTCGAGGAAGAACTGCTCGGTCTCGACGAAGACCGGTGTCTCGCCGTTGATCTTCGAGCGCGGGTTGATCAGGTCGGCCGGGTCTAGCTGGTTGCCGCAATTGTCGCACTGGTCGCCGCGAGCACCGTCGTATCCGCAGATCGGGCAGGTGCCTTCGATGTAGCGGTCCGGCAGCGTCCGGCCAGTGGACGGTGACACCGCGCCCAGGGCCTTGCGCGGGAAAATGTAGCCATTGCGGTACAGGCCCAGGAACATATCCTGGACGACCGCGTAATGGTTGCCGGTCGTGGTCCGGGTGAACAGGTCGTAGGACATGTCCAGCCCGGCCAGGTCCTCAGCGATCACCCGGTTGTACCGGTTCGCGAGTTCCCGCGCGGTCACTCCCTCGGCATCGGCCTGGACCTGGATCGGCGTGCCGTGCTCGTCGGTACCGCTGACCATCAGCACCGGGTTGCCGCACATTCGCTGGTAGCGCGAGAACATGTCGCAGGGCAGGCCGAAACCAGAGACGTGCCCGATATGTCGTGGGCCGTTCGCGTACGGCCACGCCGGAGCGCTCAGAATGTGACGGCTGGTCATAGCGCTCCAGCCTAGTGGCCAGCAGCGGCCTGCTTCCCCTCAGCCAGCAGCCGTGCCCAGCGGCGACCGGTCACCGACCAGCCACAGGCGGCCGAACGGGTCGATGAAGCCGCCTTGACGGTGGACACCCAGGGCGTGGTGCCAGGACGCACCTAACTCACATTCACTGGTGATCATCGTGCTGCTGACCACTGGCTGCGACTACCGCGGCGTAGAGCTCGCGTTTGCGCAGGCCGAGTTCCGCGGCGACGGTCGCGATCGCGTCCTTGCGGCTGAGCCCCGCGCGCACCCGCTGCTCGACCTCGGTGATCACATCGGCGGTGATCGCGCCGGCCGCCGCGGCCGGCCCGGCTTGGTCCGGGGCGCCGGCCACGACCAGCGTGATCTCGCCGAGCACGCCGTCGCTGAGCTGCCCGGCAAGCTCGCCCAGCGTGCCACGGAGCACTTCCTCATGGGTCTTCGTCAGTTCCCGGCACACCGCGGCTGGGCGGTCCGCGCCGAACGCGGCCGCAAGCTCTGCCAGCGTCGCGGCTACCCGGCGGGGCGATTCGAAGAACACCAGCGTCCGGGACTCGGTGGCCAGCCCGGCGAACCGGCGACCGCGATCCCCGGCCCGGCGCGGCGGGAAGCCTTCGAAGGCGAACCGGTCGGACGGCAGGCCGGAGACGACCAGCGCGGTGGTGACCGCTGACGGGCCTGGCAGCACCGTCACCCGGATCCCGGTCCGCGCGGCGGCCGTGATCAGGCGGTAACCGGGATCGCTAACCCCCGGCAGGCCGGCGTCGGTGATCAGCAGGACATCCTGGCCGGCGATGAGCTCGGCAAGCAGGGCCGGTACCCGGCGCGCTTCTACGTCGTCGTAGTAAGAGACAACCCGGCCGGTCAGCCGGACACCCAGGGCCGTTGTCAGCCTGCGCAGCCGCCTGGTGTCCTCGGCGGCGATCAGGCCAGCGGCACCGAGCGCCGCGACGAGCCGGGGCGAGGCATCGCTGGGTTGGCCGATCGGCGCGGCCGCTACCGTGAGCACGCCCGGCCGCTGCCCGCCTGCTGCCCCGCCGATCCCGCTGGCTGCTTGCATCTCGCCGCCCAGGCTAGCCGCTGCGGCCTTTACGATGGCTGCGATGAACGTCTACCAGACGATGCGTGCCACCGACGCCGACGAAGGCTCGCTGCTGGCTCGTGCCAGTAGTCGCGGTCGTGCGCTCGTGCTTGGCAGCACGTTCTGGGGCTGGGCCGGACCGGTCCTCATCATGGTCTTCGGTGGCTTCCTGCGCTTCTACCGGCTGAGCCAGCCCGGCGCCGTGGTCTTCGACGAGACCTACTATGTGCCCGACTCCTACTCGATCCTGCGCCACGGCGTCGAGCTTCAGCACTACAGCTACGTGAACAGCCTGCTGGCCCGCGGCGACCCGAACATCCTGCTGAAGGTCCACGGACAGTTGCAGGGCGAAATCGTCGCTCACCCGCCGCTGGGCAAGATGATGATGGCGGTCGGCCAGTGGGCGTTCGGCCTGAACCCGTTCGGCTGGCGGTTCTCGGTCGCCCTGGCCGGCACCCTGGCGATCCTGATGACCGCCAGGATCGCGCGGCGGATGACCCGCTCCACCATGCTCGGCTGCGTGGCCGGCCTGCTGGTCGCGCTTGACGGCCTGGAACTGGTGCTCAGCCGCACCGCGATCCTGGACATCTTCGTGATGTTCTGGGTGCTCGCGGCGTTCGGCCTGCTGCTGATCGACCGGGACCAGACGATAGCCCGGCTGCAGGACGCGGCCGCCGCGGACGGGCCGCAGGACCTCGCCGGACCGAAACTGGGCATCCGGTGGCTGCGGGTCGCAGCCGGGCTCTGCCTCGGGGCTGCCTGCGCGAGCAAATGGACCGGGATCCTCTTCCTGTTCGCTTTCGCCGGGCTTGCGGTCGCCTGGGACATGGGCGCCCGCCGAGCCGCCGGCTACCCGAACTGGCTCGCCGGCGGCCTGCGCAGCGACCTCAAATGGCTGCCCGCCTGGTTCGCCGCGATACCGGCGCTGGTCTACACCGTGTCCTGGAGCGGCTGGTTCGCCACCAGCGACGGCTACGACCGCAACTGGGCCGCGCTGCACGGCAACCACACGCCGATCTGGTCCACCATCGACTCCTGGTACCAGTACAACCACTGGATGCTCCAGTTCGGGCTGGGGCTCACCTCATTCCAGTCGTACCGGTCAAACCCGCTCGGCTGGCTGGTGCTGCAGCGGCCGATCTCGTTCTACTGGTGTGCTCCTGGAACCAACCTCGCCCCCGGCTGTCACCCGCCGCACGGGAGTGCCGCCGAGGTGCTAGCCATCGGCACTCCGCTGCTATGGTGGGGGGGCACGCTCGCGCTGGCATTCTGCCTGTTCTGGTGGCTCACCGGACTTGTCGGCGATCTCGTCTTCGGCCGCCTCCCGCGACGCGACTGGCGGGCCGGCGCGGTCCTGCTCGGCGTGGCGGCAGGCTGGCTGCCGTGGATCTGGTTCTACCTGCACGACAACCGGACCGAGTTCTTCTACTACGCGATCGCTTTCGAGCCGTTCGTGGTGATCGCGGTCACCTTGTGCCTCGGCCTGATCATCGGGCCGGCCAGGGCAGCGCCCGGCAGGCGTGCCGTGGGCGCGGTCGGGGCGGGTGCTTACCTGCTCGCCGTCCTGCTCAACCTCGCCTATATCTACCCGATCCTGACTGCCGAGGCCATCCCGTATTCGGCCTGGCTGTCCCGGATGTGGTTCCACAGCTGGATTTGACCGGGCCCGGCAGAGCCCGTTCCCGCAGGTTTGAGATAACCCGGTCCGGCAGCTCTCGTCCGGATATCTAACTCTGCGTAGTTTCTTTGTTACCCAGATCACGCATCGGACGGGCCGCGTGATGCGTCATAGCAGTGTCGGTTCACCGAGGGAAACGGGGCGGATAGTGGCTCAGGCTGACGGTCTCAAGCAGGTATTGCCGGATCGCGATGCGCGCTTCGAGCGTGACGTGATTCCGTGCATGGGCCAGCTTTACCCCGCCGCCCTTCGCATGACCAGGAACCCCAGTGACGCCGAAGACCTGGTACAGGAGACCGTCGCCAAGGCGTATGCGGCCTTCCACCAGTTCACGCCCGGCACCAACCTGCGGGCCTGGCTGCAGCGGATCCTGTCGAACACCTTCATCAACGGCTATCGGAAGAAGCGCCGCGAGCCGATCCAGGACCTTGGCGCCGAGTTCCAGGAGGGCTGGCAGACCGGCTGCGACCCGCTGATGCCGCCTAGCCGGTCCGCCGAGGCAGTGGTCATCGAGCGGCTGGCCAGCTCTGAGATCCTGCAGGCCCTGCGCGAGTTGCCGGCCGAATTCCGGGTTGCCGTCTACCTCGCTGACATCGAGGGTTACCCGTACCGGGAAATTGCCGAGATGATGGGCACCCCGATCGGGACCGTGATGTCCAGACTGCATCGCGGCCGGGCCAAGCTCCGGCAACGGCTACTCAATTACAGCCCGCGCGATAACGCCCTGCACGAGCTTGCGGAGGCCTCCTGATCCAACCATGAGCCTGCCAGGCTCGCCCTCGCCAGGCGTACCGGCCTGCTGCGCTCCGTCTGGCAGCGCAGCACCCCGCGATGCCCCGTGGCCGCCTCCCCCCAGCGGTCGCGGGGCATCGCCATGCCCGGCGGACCGATCATGGCTGGGAGCGGTCAGACCTGGGCCGGCTGGGCTGGGCTGAGCCGGCTGGGCTAGCTAGTCCCAGTTTTTCCCTGCGGGGACGTCGCGCAGGCGTGAAAATTGGTGCCGCGGTTGCCCGCCGAGCCCGGTACTGCCTTGGGACCTGAGCCCGATAGCTAGTCTGGCGCGGGGTCTGACCTACGGGTTGCGCATTGTTGCCACGAGCACGCCGGTTAGATTCGTTCTTCTTCACAGACCCCGCGGGCATCCGCCTCAGATTCGGTTGTGATGCCCGTGAGGAGGGTGCGGTGATCGAGCCGCAGGAGATCAAGGACGAGGAGCACGAGCAGATCCTGGAGCGGGTCGCGGCGGTCGACGTGGCCAAGGCATCAGGCATGGTGTGCCTGAGGGTTCCCGACCCGGCCCGGCCCGGGCGCCGGCGCAGCCTGGTGTGGCCGGTGGATGCCACCACGAACGCGGTCCTGGAACTGGCCGACCGCCTGGCGGCCGAGCAAGTCCAGAAGGTCACGCTTGAGAGTACGAGCGACTACTGGCGTTGCTGGTACTACCTGCTGGAGGCCGCCGGGCTGGACGTGCAGCTGGTGCGGGCGCGGGACGTGCGGGCCGCGCCGGGCAGGCCCAAGACCGACAAGCTCGACTGCGTCTGGCAGGCCAAGTGCACCGAGCGGGGGCTGCTGCGGCCCAGCTTCGTGCCGCCGGCCGAGATCCGGGTGCTGCGGGACTACACACGGATGCGGATCGACCTCACCCGCGAGCGGACCCGGCACTACTCCCGGCTGGAAAAGCTGCTCGAAGACGCCCTGATCAAGGTCTCGGCCGTGGCCTCCAGCATCGACACCAGATCGGTCCGCGACATGGTGGAGGCGCTGATCGCCGGCGAGCGTGACCCGCAGGTCCTGGCCGGCCTGGCCCGCGGCCGGATGAAAGCCAAGCACGACAAGCTGACCGAGGCGCTGACCGGCCGGTTCGACGCTCACCACGGCGAGCTGGCCCGCATGCTGCTGGACCAGGTCGACGCACTGTCCGGCCAGATCGGCACGCTCACTGCCAGAATCGAGGAGCTGATCGCCGCCATCCCCGAAGCCCAGGGCGTGGACCCCGACGGGACCACCGGCCCACGGGCCGGCCGTGTGCCCGGCTCCCCGGTACTGCCCGCGGTCGACCGGCTGGATGAGATCACCGGCATAGGCCGCGACGCCGCCCAGGTGATCATCGCCGAGATCGGCCTGCGGATGAGCGCATTCCCCACCCCCGGCCACCTGGTGTCGTGGGCCAGGCTCACCCCCGTCACCATGCAGTCCGGCAGCCGCAGCCGCTCGGCCCCCACAGGAAAGGGCGACCCGTACCTCAAGGGCGTCCTCGGCTCGGCCGTCGCCGCGGCCGCCCGCACCGACACCTTCCTCGGCCAGCGCTACCGGCGGCTGGCCAGACGGCGCGGCAAGCTCAAGGCCCTCGTCGCCGTCGCCCGCTCCATCCTCGTCATAGCCTGGCACCTGCTCTCCGACCGCAGCGCCCGCTACCACGACCTCGGCGCCGACTATTACACCACCAGGATCGACAAGAACCGCAAGACCCGCAGCCACATCCGTCAGCTCGAAGCCCTCGGCTACACCGTCACGCTCACGCCCGCCGCATAAGTGCAGGTCAGCCGTCGGCTGGTGTTCGCTGCCGCGCGAGAGCTGGGGTCATTTTCCGGTTAGTCCCGGTTTTCCCCTGCGGGGAAGTCGCGCAGGCGTGAAAATTGGTGCCGCGGTTGCCCGCCGAGCCCGGGACTCTTCTGGGACCCATGATCCCGATAGCTAGTCTGGCGCGGGGGTCTTGCCCTTCGGGTTGCGCATTGTTGCCACGAGCACGCCGGTTAGATTCGTTCTTCTGC
>DAHVAR010000060.1 GCA_027314515.1 Actinomycetota bacterium | reverse complement strand
TATCCGCTATCCGAAGGCAGCGTAACCATGTCAAGAAGATCATCGGTAAGCCGTATGCGGGAAAACCGCACGTACGGATTGAAAGGGGGATGGGGAAACCGGACCGGCCTACGGCACCGGCGCCCCTGACTACCAATGGCTCAGGTAGACCGGTTCTCCGTGACAATGCCTCCCGACCTTGGGGAGGGCGTCCGGCAGGCTGCTGCCCGGCAGGGCACCAGCGTGTCGGCATGGCTCACCGAAGCCGCAGCCGACAAGCTGCGCAATGAGCTCCTCGGCGCTGCCCTGGATCAATGGGAGGCGGAGGACGGCCCGTTCACTGAGGCGGAGCTGGACGAGGCGGCGTCCCGGCTGGGACTGGCGCCGCGGCGGGATGTGGCTTGAAAGCTGTCCTGGACGCTGGCGCCCTCGTAGCGGTCGATCGCCGGGACCGGCTGGTCGGTGCCCAGCTGAGGGTGCTCCAGCGTCAGGGAACGCCTGTCCGGGTAAGCGCCGCGGTGGTCGGCCAGGTCTGGCGGGACGGGCGCAGGCAGGCTAATCTCGCGCGGGTCCTGGCCGGCCTCGGCGTCGAGGCGCTCGAAACGGACGACGGCAAGCGCATCGGCGAGCTTCTCGCCCAAGCACGTTCCACCGACGTGGTCGACGCACATGTCGCGCTGCTGACCGCACCAGCCGACCTCGTCTTGACAAGCGATCCCGGTGACATCCGCACGCTGCTTCAAGCTCGCGGGATCCCGGCGAGGGTCCAGCCCGTATAAGCTGGCGGATCTCCGACGGCGACGGCTCGTCCAGCCGCCGCCCGGCCCACTGATCCAGAACCTTGGCCCAGTACGAGCCGTAGGCCCGGCGGGTGCCCGCACTGACCGACGCCGACACCACCGGGACGTAGTCGGCGAACGTCGGCACCTCGCGCCGCGGTGATGCGGCGGCGGCCAGGTCGGCGGGCGTGAGGCCCATCCGGTCCAGCAGCAGCAGCGCCGCCTCGACATCAGCCCGTCTGCCGCCAGAGCCACCGGTGTCCTGCGCGGCGCTCATCGCGCACCGTCCTCGCCGGCCGGCAACGACATCTCTGTCCGGATGGCCTGATCGACAACGGCCATGGCGCAGGCCGCGAGGACCTGGCCGTCAGGGTGGCCTGCCAGCAGCACCCGGGTTCCTGGTGCTAGCCCGTAACGCCGGCGCAGCACCGCGGGGATAGTCAGGTGAGCGCTGTCACCGACGACATGCAGGCCGGTCTGGTCACTGCGCGCGAGCACGACGCCGTTCGTGGCCGTGATCGTCAGCCGCTCACCCGCCCGCCAGCCGAGGGCACGCATCACCTGGCTGTCGCCGATGCGGCCGGACGCGTCGACCCGGCCCATGCCGTACACGAGCTCGGATGGGGTGCCGGTGAGTCGGGAGGGACCGCGAGCGGCAGCGGGACCGGCACCGGCCGGCCGCGTCCGCCGCCCCGGCCAGCCATCCGGCCGGCCGGCCGGATCAGCGGGGCCGTCAGCTGCTCAGCCGCGTCCGCCGCCGACCGCTTCGCTGCGCTGATCCGGGAGGCGAACAGCCGGTGAAGTATCAGCGGCAGTATCAGGACCCGGATCAGGCTAGGTTCCGTAGCCTCTCACCTGCACAGACTTGGTGTCCGAGGGGGGACTTGAACCCCCATGCCCTTTTGGGGCACTAGCACCTCAAGCTAGCGCGTCTGCCTATTCCGCCACCCGGACGTGGGCTCGGCCCAGAAGGCTGGGCCGGCCTCACGATAGCAAATAAGGGCACCATCCGGCGACGGAGCTTGCCTACCAGGACCAGCCCCGTCCTGCAGTCGGGTGCAGAAGATGCGACGATGGCGAGATGACCGACAATGTCTCAGCCGAGGGCATCCGCCCGACGGCGGCCCAGGACGAGGTCGCCGCCCTGGCGAGTGAGCTGATCAGGATCGACACCAGCAACCCCGGCGACCATTCCGGCCCGGGAGAGCGAGCCGCTGCCGAGCATGTCGCCGGCCTGCTGGCTGAGGTCGGACTCGAGCCGAAGATTTTCGAGTCTCATCCGAAGCGGTCCAGCGTGGTCGCCAGGATCGAGGGCACCGATCCGTCGCGCGACGCTCTCCTGATCCACGGTCACCTGGACGTGGTGGCGGCCGATGCGGCTGACTGGCGGGTGCACCCGTTTTCCGGCGAGATAGCCGAGGATTGCGTCTGGGGTCGCGGCGCCGTCGACATGAAAGACATGAACGCGATGATCCTCGCGGTGCTCCGCCAGCGCCTGCGCGAGGGCCGCCGGCCCGCGCGTGACGTGGTCGTCGCGTTCGTGGCGGATGAGGAAGCGGGCGGCAGCTGGGGTGCCCGCTGGCTCGTCGACAACCACCCGGAGCAGTTCGAGGGCGTAACCGAGGCAATCAGTGAGGTCGGCGGCTTCAGCGTCACGATCGGCGGCAAGCGCCTGTACCTGCTCCAGACTGCCGAAAAGGGCATGGCCTGGATGCGGCTGACCGCTCGCGGGACCGCCGGCCACGGCTCAATGATCAACCCGGAGAATGCCGTCACCGAGCTGGCCGAGGCGGTCGCCAGGCTTGGCCGGCACGAGTGGCCGGTCCGCGAGACCGAGGCTGCCTTTGCCTTCGCCCGGCACGCCAGCGAGGCGCTCGGCGTCACCTTTGATCCCAGCGACCCGGCTGCCGTGGTGGCCAAGCTCGGCCCGATCGCCAAGATGGTCGGCGCCACGCTGACCAACACCGCGAATCCGACCATGCTCTCCGCCGGCTACAAGGTGAACGTTATACCCCAGGTAGCCAGTGCCCAGGTCGACGGCCGCTTCCTGCCCGGCTACGAGGAGGAGTTCTTCCGCGCGATCGACGCCCTGATCGGCCCCGGAATCAGCCGGGAGCAAGTGCACCATGACATCGCGGTGCAGACCAGCTTCGACGGCGATCTGGTGACCGCGATGGCGCGGGCGCTGGCAGCGCAAGACCCTGACGGCGAGATGGTGCCTTACTGCCTTTCGGGTGGCACCGACGCCAAGTCGTTCGCCCGGCTGGGCATCCGCTGCTTCGGATTCACCCCGCTCCGCCTCCCGGCGGGCCTGGACTTCGCCGGAATGTTCCACGGCGTCGACGAGCGCGTGCCGGTCAGCGCCCTCCAATTCGGGGTCCGGGTGCTCGACAACTTCCTGGACATCTGTTAGCCGAGGGCTAGCTTTTAGCCCCACGGGCAACGTGAAGGCCGGAATACCGCGGCTTTCGGTCAGTTAGGACGTGCCTGTCAGGTGCGGGCGTGTCCGGACCCGGCGTGTCGTTCCGCTTATACACGGCATTCACGGTGTGTAGTGCTACCGTAACTAAGTGTGCGGGCGGCAACCCTCGCGGTGCAGTCCCGTCATGCGCACCGAATCGGCTGCCCTCGCATTTCGGCAGGTCGCCAAAGCGGGGGCAAGCGTCACGACAGCCTGACCGGAGCGCAGCCAGGCTTCAGCAGATCACTCATAGTAAGCAGTCCGATACACAGAGATCTCAAACCGTTGACCGGAGGCGCTCGGCCAGTGTGCGCCGGAAGCCGAGCCAGCCGTAGCGAACAAACAGCAGCGCCTGATGAGAAAGAGGAATTGCCATGGACGGAATTGGTGCTCTCGCAGCGAGGGAGACTGCGGACCCGGCTGGCCCTGGCTGCGGCCTGCCCGCGCACGGCGGGCCGGGCACCGGCGATGGCCCGGCAGGCCGGCCGTTGCTGTCCCGGGCGTTCTCCATGCTGAGTGCGGCACCCAGGCAGCAGCTTTGGCGATCGAAGCCGTCGGCGCGCGACAACGTCTGGGTCAACATGTCACAGCCGCCCGATGACCCGGAGGCGTCGTGGCCATCGACGGTTTTCAACCCGTTTGCGGCTGACTCGGATGAGATGGTCGTGCCTACCGGGCCGCCGACCGAGGACTTGGCCGGGTTGCCCGAGGCGGGCACTGGCGGGTTCGGCTGCCCGGTCAGCCCGCAGGACTCTGGCGACATCCGGCTGCCGATGGCCAGACGGCGCCATGGCAGGCACGCTGCGCCGCGAGCCAGCATCACCGGCCGCCTGGCGAGAAAGCTGGCCGCCAATCGCTAAGGACGACCGACGGGCCGGGCCACGGGCATAGCCCGCCCGGCTCAGGCACCCCCGTCTCGCCGCGTTCGCAGGCCAGATCGCCGGCCAGATCACCGGTCAGGTACTTGCCGGTCAGCTACGTGGCAGACGATCAGGATGACGGATAGCGGCCGTGCCATTGGCCCGTTATCGGCTGGAAGCCCAGCTGCGGTCTCACCTGGCGGATGATCATACGGCGCAGCGTGGCCTTGCGGCTGCCGTCTGGGTACAGCCGCATCCTGGACAATTCCCAGTTGCCATACTCGGCGTGATCGGTCAGTATCCGACGTGCCGCGTCCCGTGAGGTGCCGCGCGGCATATAGAGCACCAGGTACGAGTACTCCGCCATCAACTCATTGTGCGCGATGGGCGGGATGGTTCAATCACCTTGAGGGAATCCGCCGCGAACGGCCGAGGGAACAGGCTGACGCCGACGGCAGGTTTACTCGTTGAGAGGAAACGGGGTAGCACTCGGTCCGGGGGTTCGCCCGGTCAATGTCGTATGCGACACGGCAAAAACCACAGCGCCGGGTGGCCGCAGCCTTACGTGCGGTAGCCTCCTGGGGCGTTCGCAGGATTCAGAGGTGGGAGACGTGGCAGCAGGGACCGAGCAATCCGCCGGCCGTCGGAAAGCGGCAGCGGGCGGCGGCAACAAGCTCGTCATCGTCGAGTCGCCGCGGAAGGCGCGGACGATCGCGGGCTTCCTCGGCAAGGGCTACACCGTTGAGTCCAGCATTGGCCATATACGTGACATGCCAGATAAGGCAGCCGAGATCCCGATGAAGTATCGCGGCGAATCCTGGGCCCGGCTCGGCGTCGACGTCGACCATGACTTCGAGCCGCTGTACGTCGTCAACTCGGACAAGAAGCAGCAAGTCACCAAGCTCAAGCAGCTGCTGAAGGACGCCGACGAACTGCTGCTCGCCACTGACGAGGACCGCGAGGGCGAGGCCATCGCCTGGCACCTGATGGAAGAGCTGAAGCCCAGGGTGCCAGCCAAGCGCATGGTGTTCCACGAGATCACGCCGGAGGCGATAGCGCAGGCGGTCGCGTCGCCGCGAGACGTCGACCAGGGCCTGGTCGAGGCTTACCAGACCAGGCGCGTGCTCGACCGGCTGTATGGCTACGAGCTGTCGCCGGTGCTGTGGAAGAAGGTCATGCCGCAGCTTTCGGCCGGCCGTGTCCAGTCGGTTGCGGTCCGGCTGGTAGTGGACCGGGAACGGGAGCGAATCGCGTTCCGGCCAGCGGAGTACTGGGATCTGGAGGCCGAGTTCGCCAAGGCCGCCGCCGAGGCGGAGCTCGAAGCGGCTGGCGACGTGACGTCGTTCAACGCGACGCTGGTGTCGGTCGACGGACGCCGGGTGGCGCAGGGCCGTGACTTCAGCTCCGTCGGCGAGCTTCGCGGCGGCGACGCGTCCGGAGAGGACGGTCGCGGCCGGCTCTTGCACCTGGACCGCGCCGCTGCCGGCGCCCTGCGTGACCGGCTTGCGAGCGCGGCGTTCAGCGTGAAGTCGGTAGAGCGCAAGCCGTACCGGCGGTCGCCGTATGCGCCGTTCCGCACCACCACGCTGCAGCAGGAGGCGTCGAGGAAGCTCGGCTTCTCGGCCAAGTACACGATGCAGGTGGCGCAGCGGCTGTACGAGAACGGTCACATCACCTATATGCGGACCGACTCCGTCACGCTCTCGCAAACCGCGCTGAACGCGGCCAGGACGCAGGCCAGGCAGTTGTACGGCGCCGAGTACGTGCCGGATGCGCCGCGCACCTACGACAGCAAGGTCAAGAGCGCGCAGGAAGCGCACGAGGCGATCCGCCCGGCCGGCGACGAATTCAGGACGCCGGCCCAGTCCGGGCTATCCGGGGACGAACTGCGCCTGTATGAGCTGGTGTGGAAGCGGACCGTAGCCTCGCAGATGAAGGACGCGACCGGCGAATCGGTCTCGGTGCGCGTGCTGGGCGAGACCGACGCGCGCCAGCCGATCGCGGTCGGGGAGCCCGGCCAGCCTGCCCTGGCTGGCCAGGCTGGGGTGGCCGGCGGGACGAGCAGCGTTCCCGGCCGTGAGGCTGAGTTTGGCGCATCGGGCAAGGTCATCAGCTTCCACGGCTTCCTGAAGGCCTACGTTGAGGGGTCGGACGACCCCGACGCCGAGCTTGATGACAACCAGCGCCGGCTGCCGCCGCTGACCGAGCAGGAGCCGCTGCGCGCGCTCGGCCTGGAGTCTGCCGAGCACGCAACCAGGCCTCCGGCCAGGTTCACCGAGGCGACGCTGATCAAGGAGCTTGAGGACCGCGCGATTGGCAGGCCGTCAACGTACGCCTCGATCATCGGCACGATCCTGGACCGGGGCTACGTGTTCAAGAAGGGCTCTGCCCTGGTCCCGTCGTTCGTCGCGTTCGCAGTGGTGACGCTGCTGGAGCGGCACTTCGCGCACCTGGTGGACTACGAGTTCACGGCCAAGATGGAGGACGCGCTCGACGATATCGCCAACGGGCAGGCCGAGCGCGTGCCCTGGCTGCGCCGGTTCTATTTCGGCGCGGACGGCGAAGAGGGCCTGAAGGAGATGGTCAGCGACCTGAGCGAAATCGACGCACGTGACGTCAGCTCGTTCCCGCTGGCAGGCACCGACATCGTGGTGCGGGTCGGCCGGTATGGCCCGTACCTGGAGCGCGAAGGCCAGCGGGTCAACGTGCCGGAGGGCACCGCGCCAGACGAGCTGACGCCCGATTACGCCGTTGAGTTGCTCGACCGGCCGAGCGGGGACAAGATCCTCGGCTCGGACCCGGAAACCGGCAAGACGATCGTCGCCAAGGCGGGCCGGTTCGGCCCGTACGTGACCGAGGTACTTGACGAGACCGCTACGGGCACAGCGGCCGCCAAGCCGCGCACTGCCTCGCTGCTGAAGTCGATGGACCTGGACAGCGTGACGCTCGACGACGCGCTCCGGCTGCTCACCCTGCCGCGCACGCTCGGCGACCTGGACGGCGAGCCGGTCACCGTGCAGAACGGCCGTTACGGCCCGTATGTCAAAAGAGGCGCGGAAAGCCGGTCGCTTGAGTCCGAAGAGCAGATGTTCACCATCACCCTGGACGAAGCAAAGGCACTGCTCGCACAGCCCAAGCCGCGCGGCCGGGCGGCGCGCGCCGCCGCGGCGCCGCCACTGCGGGAACTGGGTGACGACCCGGCCAGCGGCAAGCCGATCGTGCTGCGCGAGGGCCGGTTCGGGCCGTATGTGACGGACGGGGAGACTAACGCCTCGTTGCGTAAGGGCGACGCGATCGAGTCGATCACGCCGCAACGTGCGGTCGAACTGCTCGCGGAGCGGCGCGCGGCGGCGCCGACGGCTAAGCGGAAGCCAGCCGCCAGGTCGGCCGGGTCGGGCCGGCCGTCTGCGGCAGGTACCGCCAAGGCTGGCACCGCCAAGGCTGGCACCGCCAGAACTGGCGCAACCAGGAAGGCGCGAACTGCGGTAAAGACCGGCACAGTAAAGACCGGCGCCGCCAAGGCGAGCAGGCCAGCCAAAAGGGCTGCTGCCGGGGATGAGCAGGACGGCTGAGTTCTGCAGCGAGCCGGGTCAGCCGACCGGCCAGGGCCGTCCGGTACGGGCGCTGTCCGGGCCAGTCCGGCTTGCCAGGCCCGGCGGACAGCGGTGTACTGGAAACTGCCGTTACCGTGCGAATCGCTATCTCACCGACGGTGAGCTTGACGCTGTAAGCAACCGTCTCCCGGCTGGACCTATACCCTAGCGCAGTGAACTTTAGATCCCCTTTGGACTACCGTGGCGCGGGCGTGCTGTCGATCACGCCGTTCCGGCGGTTGTGGATAGCGCTGTCGCTATCCAGTCTGGGGGATTGGTTTAGCCTGGTCGCGCTGTCGGCCCTGGCCGTCAAGCTGGGCGGCACGGGCAGCGCCTATGCGGTCAGCGGCGTCTGGCTGACCTCGCTGCTGCCGGCGCTGCTGTTCGGGCCCTTCGCGGGCGCGGTCGCGGATAAGTTCGACCGCCGCCTCAACATGATCACCGGGGACGTGATCAGGGCACTGCTCTACCTCACCATCCCGCTCAACCTGACGTTCGGCTTCGCTAACCAGCTGACCTGGGTGTACGTCGTCCAGTTCCTGGCCTCGTGCGCGTCGCTGTTCTGGACGCCCGCCAAGGACGCGTCGGTGCCGAATCTGGTGCCGCCCGACAAACTGGAGCAGGCCAACCAGTTCGGCCTGTTCACCACGTATGGCACGGCACCGGTCGCGGCCCTGCTCTTCGCCGTGCTGACGCCCCTGCCGGGCAACGCGCCGTACGATGTTGCCCTGTATATCAACGCGGCGACCTTCATGGTGTCGGCGTTCACCATCTTCATGCTCAGCGAGTTGCGCCGGAGTTCCCGCGAGGCGATCTCGTCGCCGTCGGTGCTCAAGTCGATCTGGGAGGGCTGGCGGTTCGTCGGCGGGACGCAGGTCGTGCGCGGAATTCTCGTCGGCCTGACCGGGGCCTTCGCGGCCGGCGGCGTAGTCGTCGGCCTAGGGTCCCCTTATGTCAAGAACTCGCTGGAAGGCTGTTCCCCTCACTCGCCGCCTGGCTGCGGCAACGCGGGCTACGGAGCGGTATTCGCTGCTCTCTTCGTCGGCCTGGCGCTCGGTATGTTCCTGGGGCTGCGGGTGCTGCGCGGCTTCTCGAGGCGCCGGCTTTTCGGCCTGTCCATCATGTTCGCGGCGCTGCCACTGGCACTGATCGCGCTGGTCCCGAGCATCGTCCTGACGGTAATCCTGACGGTCGTGCTCGGCGCCTGCGCCGGGATCGCTTACGTGACGGGATACACGGTCATCGGCCTGGAGGTGGACGACGTCACCCGCGGGCGCACGTTCTCCTTCCTGCAGTCCGCGATCCGGGTCATCCTGTTCGCCGTCATCGCGATCGCCCCGACGCTGGCCGGCGGCTTCAATTCGCTGGCCGGCGCCGCGGGCGGGTCGAGCCTCCACATCGGCAGCGCGGACTACCGTAACGTCGGATACAGCGTGGTGCTGCTGCTAGCGGCCGGCATCGCGGTCGCCCTGGGCCGGACGGCCTACCGGCAGATGGACGACCGTGAGGGCGTGCCGCTGCTGGCCGACCTCGGCTCGCTGTTCCGGCCGGACGGGGAGGTAAGCATGAACGGCCACCGCAAAGTACGACGTAAGGCGCTATCCGGGCGGGCCCGGTCAGGCGATTCGCTGGCCCGGCAGGTTGCTGAGCCGCGCCGGCCGGGCGTCTTCCTGGCCCTGGAGGGCGGCGAAGGCGCGGGAAAGTCGACGCAGGCCAGGCTTCTCGCGATCTGGCTGCGCGACCAGGGCTATGACGTGGTGACGACGCACGAGCCCGGCGCGACGAAGATCGGATTGCGGCTGCGGGCGCTGCTGCTTGACACCGCCCACACCGGCCTCGCGTCGCGAGCCGAGGCGCTGATGTACGCGGCGGACCGGGCCGAGCACGTCCAGAACGTGATCCTCCCGGCCCTCGAGCGCGGCGCGGTCGTAGTGACCGACCGGTACGTCGATTCCTCGCTTGCCTACCAGGGAGCCGGACGCCAGCTGCCCGTGTCCGAGATCGCGGACCTGAACCGGTGGGCCACCGGCGGCCTGACGCCGGACCTGACGATCCTGCTCGACCTGCCCACGGTGACCGGGCTGAGCCGCCGGCTGAGCTCGGCCGACCGGCTGGAGTCCGAGCCGGTCGAGTTTCACGAGCGGGTCAGGTCGGGGTTCCTGTCGCTGGCAGCGGCCGAGCCAGGGCGTTACCTGGTGCTGACCGCGGACCGGCCGGAAGCCGAGGTCAGCAGGGACATCCAGCGGCGCGTCCGTGAGCTGCTACCCGACCCGATCCCGTGCTCCGCGGAGGAGAACACCGGGTCGTTCCCGGCGGTACGCGAGTGAGCGATCCTGCCCCGGTGTTCGCCGACCTGATCGGTCAGGAGGCCGTGATCGATCAGCTGCAGCGGGCAGTCGAGGCGAGCGCCGGCCAGGCAGCCGGGCGCGGTTCAGGCGGCATGACTCACGCCTGGCTGTTTACCGGGCCGCCCGGCTCGGGCAGGTCACTGGCGGCCCGGGCGTTCGCGGCCGCGCTGCTGTGCGACCGCGGCGGCTGCCGGGAGTGCCCATCCTGTCGCCAGCTGGCCGCGGGCACCCACGCCGACCTGCTGCTGGTCCGGCCTGACGGGCTGTCCTACGGCGTCCGCCAGACCAGGGACCTGGTGCTGAAGGCGGCCGCCGCGCCTATCAGCGGGCGATGGCGGATCGTGCTGTTCGAGGATGCCGACCGGTCCACCGAGCAGGCCGCGAACGCGCTTCTGAAGGCAATCGAGGAGCCGGCGCCGCGGACGGTGTGGCTGCTGTGCGCGCCATACGCCGACGACCTGCCGACGACGATCAGGTCCCGGTGCCGCCTGGTGACTTTGATGACGCCGCGCACGTCCGCCGTCACCGAGGTACTCGAGCGCGAGGGTGTGCCTGCCGAGCGGGCCAGAACCGCAGCGCTGGCGGCCCAGGGGCACATCGGCCGGGCGCGGCGGCTTGCCACCGACGAGGAAGCAGCCCGCCGGCGTGCCGAGGTGCTGCGCGTGCCGGCTCACATCGGCACTCTCGGCCAGGCGCTCAAGGCGGCTGCCGCGCTGGTGAAGGCGGCGGACGCGGAGGCAGCCGCGACGACCGAGCAACTCGACGAGCCCGAGCGAGGGGCGCTGCGCCGTGCCTTCGGGGAGGGGTCGACCGGCAAGGGCGTGGCAGCTGCGCTGCGCGGCGGGGCCGGGGCCTTGCGTGACCTGGAAGACCGGCAGAAGTCGCGAGCGACGAGGCTGAAGCGCGACTCGCTGGACCGCGCGCTGCTGGACCTGGCGGGTTACTACCGGGACGTGCTCGCGGTTCAGCTCGGCGCGTCGGTTGAACTCGCCAATGAAGCGCGGGACGCGGAACTGCGGCAGCTGGCCGCAGCCTCGGGTCCGGCCGGCACGGTCCGGCGGATCGAGGCGATCATGCGCTGCAGGCAGCGGCTGGCCGCCAACGCTGCCCCGCTGCTCGCTGTCGAGGAACTGACCATAGCGCTCGCGGCGGACTAGGTGGCGGTGGACTAGTTACTGCCGCGAGGTGTCAGGCTGGACTGGCGCAGGCGTGCCCGTTCCCGGAGT
Source organism: Actinomycetota bacterium (assembly GCA_027314515.1). GTDB lineage: Bacteria > Actinomycetota > Actinomycetes > Streptosporangiales > Streptosporangiaceae > JAJYUU01. Next base: position 53,156 of record DAHVAR010000060.1, on the reverse strand, counting down.
GAAGGTCTTGATCGTGGATCCGCCTGGGGGAGACGACTGACGTTATCAGGCCGTAATGTGTCGGCGTGGGCATGATGATGGCGGTGAGCTTTCAGCGCAACGGGCGGCTGTATTACCTGGACCCCGGTCCCTATCAGCCGGCCGTCGGGAGCAAGGTGCTGGTGCCCACGGACGCCGGCCCGGAGGTAGCCGAGTGCATCTGGGCACCACAATGGGTGGACGATGACATCACCGGCCTGCCAGTCTGCGCGGGACTGGCCGGCGATGAGGACCTGAACCGGGACGAGGCCAACCGCGCGCGCCGGGCCGAGGCTCGGGTCGCCACCCGCAGGCTGGTCCGCGAGCACGAATTGCCGATGAAGGTCATTGGCGTCGATTACATCGAGAAGTCCAACGTCTTCACGGTGTACTTCAGCGCGCCGCACCGGGTGGACTTCCGCGGGCTGGTGAAGGACCTGGCCGGCCGGCTGCACGCCAGGATCGAGTTGCGCCAGATCGGACCGCGGGACGAGGCCAGGCTGCAGGGCGGGATCGGGCCGTGCGGCCGCGACCTGTGCTGCGCGACGTTCCTGAAGGACTTCGAGCCCGTTTCGGTACGGATGGCCAAGGAGCAGGACCTGCCGGTGAACCCGTTGCGCATCGCCGGGGCGTGCGGTCGCCTGATGTGCTGCCTGAAGTACGAGCACCCGCTCTACCAGGACTTCCGCGCGTCCGCCCCGAAGCACGGCGAACTTGTGGAGACGCCAGCCGGCCCTGGCACCGTGGTCGGCCACAACGTCCCGGCTGACCAGGTCATCGTCAGGCTGGCTGAGGACGGCCGCCGGACCGCCTGTTCCAAGGCCAGCGTGTGCGGGTCCAGGAAGGCGTACGAGGCGACGCACGGCAGTGCGCGCGAACCCGCGGCGGACCGGTAGACTCCTGTGGCTGCCTGGTTCGCCGGGCCAGCGCCGCCTTAGCTCAGTCGGCAGAGCGATTCACTCGTAATGAATAGGTCGTCGGTTCGATTCCGACAGGCGGCTCCAGTTCACAGGCCCTGTCTGGCCCTTCAAGGCATCGTCCTCAGGCGACTGAGTGACTAACTGAGTGACAATGAGCCTGCAACTGGCGGGTGTTCTCCGAAGATTTGGTCCATGACCTCGGCGCCCTCCAGCAAGACCGGGCGTATCTGCTTGCGGTAGACAGTCTCGGTGACCTCGGAGCCGCCAGCATGACCGACGAGGCGGGCGATGTTCTCGATGGGTACGCCGGAGTCGGACAGCAAGGACACGAAGCTGTGGCGCATCTCACGTGGTGTCCAGTCAGCCCCGTTAAGCCCAGCTCTCGTGACGATCACGCGGAATGACCGGAGCACGTTGTTTGCATTGCGCTCAGTTCCGACAGCCGATGCGAAGACTAGGCCGCGCTCATGCCACTTCTTACCTGCGGCTTTCCTCTGGCGGTCCTGATAGTCGCGGTGGAACGCCAGCGCTTCTACGCACCGGACAGGAAGGGCTAGGGTTCGGCGCGACTTCCGAGTCTTGGTGTCACCGCCAGTGCGCACCGACCGCCACACCATGATCGAAGGTGGAACAGTCGGAGTCGCGTCCGAACTGCCGATCAGGTCGACGTGATCCCAGGTGAGAGCCCGAAGTTCTTCGGTGCGTGCGCCAATGAGGATCGACAGCACGATGTAGCCATACATCGCCGTGCCGACCGCAGCGTTAATGACGGCCTCGGCCTGGTCGAAAGTGAATGCCTTGGACGGCCGGCCAGTTCGGCCCCTTGGCACGTCGCATAGCAGCACGACGTTGCGCTTCACCTTGTCGCGAGCCTGGGCACGTCCAACTGCACGCTTCAGAATCGAGCGGAGCTGACGAAGGCTGTCGGTGCTGAGAATCATCGCTTTGGCCGCCAGCCACTTATCTACGTCGTCGGCGGACAGCTCACGAAGCTTGCGTGCTCCCAGAGCGGGCACGATGTGACGCGTTGCCAGGGCACGGCACTTCTTGGCAGTCGCCTGATCGCGATGACCGAGACCGTACTGAAGCCAGTCTTGAACGGCGTCGGCAACCGTGAAGTTCTGCGGGCCGATCGCTAGCCCGTCCTCATGGTCGCGAAGCATTTCCCTGAGCTTGCGCTGGGCAGCGGTCTTGGTCGTGCCGCTCGCATGGCGGACGATGCGCTTTCCGCTTGGACTGTAGCCGACCGTGATCTCAGCGATCCACCGCTGCCGCCTTTGATCGAAATGCAGACCGCCATCACCGCGACTCCGCCGCGCCGGCATCAGGCTGCCCTGCTCTCGGCTTCGAGCAGGGTCACGTAGTCAGTGATCGCGGCGGCAGAGATGAGCCGTGATCGGCCACGCTTGACCGACCGGAGTCGGCCAGATCGGATCTCCTCATAGATGACGCTGCGACTGAGTGACAGCAGAGTCATCGCGTCCGTGACCCGGTACAACGCCTTGCCGGGGTGCTGTCGGGTGTCGTGCGGATTCACTGAGCATCGGTCTCCTTCGTGCCGTGCGGGTGTCGAGTGCCAGACGCAAGGACGGCCCGGCCGTGCTCGCGGACGCGGGCAGCGGACGCGAGAGCGCGCTGCCTGCCGCCTTCAGAGGCGTGGTCGGTGCCTGCGTTTTCAAAGGTCTTGATGATCAGGACGATGTGCTCGTCTACGGGTCGGCCCGTGCTGCCTTTCTGGCGGTCAGCCGGACGTGAGTTCCTCGCGTGCGATGCGCTCGTGGTCGCGGGCTCGTGCGGCGGCCGAGAGCGCAAGGAGGGCGTCTCCGCTGGTGCGCCAGCCTTTTCCGGCGTACGACAGGCCGGTGGCAACGGCGACGATCGGGTTCGAGGCGTTGGCCAGCGGTGCGACCATGAGGTGCTGGCGGCGTTTCCAGTCGGCGCGTGCCGAGCGCAGAGCACGGAGAGTGGTGGAGTAGCGGCGGCTCTTGGTGGAAAAGTGACCCCGGTAGCCGAGCATGTGCGCCCAGCGGCGCAGTGCCTGGAAGTCGGCATGCGGGTGGTTGCCGAGCCGCCACGCGGCGGCGATGAGCCTGCCCTGGTGACTGTGCGGGCTGCCGTAGATCGTCAGGTTGCCGTCGCTGATGCGGACTGGGAGTGTCCCAACGGCTTCAGTGGCCTTGGTGGCGTATTTCGCCAGGTACGAGGCTACAGCGGTGTCGGTGAGTTCTCCTGCTGTGGTCACTTTGACGACGCGGGTGTCGAGCTGGCGGCCCCAGGCGATGTCCCAGCCGCGCGGGTTGGCCGGGTGCGAGACGGTGGCGAACCGGGTCGCGCGGGCGGCGTCGCGGATGATGCTAGCGAGCTGGCTGGCGGTGACTCTGGCGGGCGGAGTGATGCGGGCGGGGTCGTGGCCGTCGAGGCGGAGGATGGCGTGGAAGTGGACCAGGCCGCGGGCCTGGAACTCGGCAACCTTGGCGTAGGAGAGCCGGACCCGGACGCCATGGTCGCGGGTGAGCCGGTCGAGGCGACGGCGGATGCCGATTGTGGTGCGGCGCCACAGTTCAGGGGCGTGGGCGTTCCACACGACGGCTGCCTGGTAGTCGTAGCAGTCCGGGCACAGCGGCCTGCCCAGGCAGGCGTCGGTTTCCTTGTGCCGCTGGCCGCACGACAGCCGCCGTCCGTGCGGGCAGTAGCTGGCGTTGCGGCGGGGGCGGCAGCGTGCGACTTTGCCGCCTTTGCTCATGGGCCGGGTGTGCACGGGGCCGAAGGAGGGGGCGGTGAAGGTGGCGAATACGGCCGGGTGGATGGCGACCGATTCGGGGACTCCCTTGCCCCCAGCGAGCCCGGCGCGGACGAGCTGGTAGGTGTCGCGGCGGTAGGTCTCGGCGCAGGCCGGGCATACAGACGCGCGGCGGTCTCCGCAGGCGGTGTAGATCACCCGGTCCGGCAGCGATGCCGTGTCCAGGGTGGCCAGGATCTCCCCTGTTGCCGTGTGGACGTCGTGCATGCGTCCGTGCAGCCGGATCGGGCGGACGCATCCGCCCGCCGGCGCCACGGAGGTGAGCCATTGCTGGTAGTCGTCACGGGCAGCACGGCTCAGCAGCTCAGAATGCAAGGTGGTGGTTCCGGGCATCGCTCCCGCCCCCGTGCCGGTGATGAGCACGGGGGCGAGGGTCATGGCCGGAGCGGTCACGTTGCTGTGATCTCGCGGACGAGGGTCAGGGCCCGGTGCTTGAGCGGCTCGGGCCGAATGAGGGTCCGGTTGAGCCGGGTTTCCCAGCTGTGGGCTCTCCTGACGTGGTCGAGGTACTCCCCGGCGGCCTGGACCAGGCCGTAGGCGGTTCCGGCGATCTGCTCGTTGGTGACCGAGTCGAAGAGCAGGCTGACGGCCTTGCGGGCCTCTTCGACGTTGCGGGCGACCCGATCGGTGATCAGGCCTTGTGGTGGCATGGGGATGAACTCGGTGATGAACAGTTCCCGCTGCTGCCGGGTGATGGGGATGCCGAGCAGTTCCCCGGCGAGTTCGGCGTAGCGGCGCATCTCGGTGCGGGCGCCGGTGACGGCCTGACGTGCTTCGTCGATCCGGTTCCGCCAGCCGGACTTGTGGACGAAGGAGAAGGTGGTGCCGGTGCGCTCGCCTTCGAGTTCGGCGGCGCGGAAGGTGTTGGCGCAGACGATGCGCACAGCGGTGGCGCGCAGGGCGCACGCTCCTGTGCCGTCGTGCCGGTTGGTGATGGCCAGGTAGGGCAGGATCGGGCTCGCGTCGCCGGGCAGGCTGATCGGCTCGTCGAGCAGGGCCAGGCACCAGACAGACCGGCCGCGGTCGAGTACTCCAGCGGTTTCCCATTTGACGTTTGGCTGGGCGAGGACAGCTTCGACGATCTCGCCCATCTCGGCGTGGTCGATGAGAGTGTAGGTGTCGCGGTTCAGGGACAGGACCGCGCCGTTGTCGGACCGGCTGATGGCCTTCCAGTCCGCGATCGGCTCGTAGTGCGGGCTGCCGTCTTCGTTGATGCCGGTGACGTTGTAGACCGGAGCGGTAACGGGCTCCCAGTCGAGTCCGGCGAGCTTGCGGGCCTCGGCCCAGTCGCCGGGGTAGTCGGCCAGGATGGTGCCTTCGCGGTGCCAGGGCATCTGGCGGACCGAGAACATGGCTTCGACGTTTGCGGGCATGAGTGTTTCTTCCTTCCGGAATCAAGGGCTTGCTGGTGTGGTGCGGCAGGTGCCGGGTCAGGCTGCTGAGTCGGGCTCGCCGCTAGTGGGGGAGCCCCAGCGCTGCTGTGCGGCTTGCCGGGTGATGTGGAGGCGGAGCGCGATGTCGGCCCAGCTGTAGCCGTGGCCGCGCAGGTGGCTGATCGCGTCCTGGATGGCAGTGTCGATCTCGTCGGCCAGCGCGGTCATGTCCCCGACTGCCTCGATGTCTCCTGCGGCGACGCGGCGGCTGTAGGCACGTATGGCGCGTCGGAGGAAGGCGGCGTACTCGTCGTTCTCGACCACGCGCCGTCGCCTGTTTGGTGTCAAGGATTTGTTGACAGTGAAAGCGCGTTCGTGCGCGGGGGGAGTCATCGGCCGTGCCCGCTGGCGCAGTCGTTGCATTCGCCGGTAGAGAGCGGGATGCAGTAGTCCTTTTCTGTCCCGCATATCGAGCAGGTCCGGCGGGCTCGCAGTGCCTTGGCGATGGCGGCGAGCTGCGCGGGTGTGGCCTGCCGTTTGGGCTTGCTGAGGTCGGCGCGGTAGAGGTAGGCGACGCGCCGCTGGCTCCGGTGTCGCCACAGGATCTGGGCGGCGATGTCCTGGCCCCCTGGACGAAGACCGCGAGAGCGGAGCTGGCGCATGGTCAGCAGGCCGTCTGGTGCCCAGTGATAGGGGTAGGTGGGCAGTCCGTATCGCTGCCCTTCGGGGTCGTAGTACGTGGCGTGGATGCCTTTGCCGCGCAGGTCATCGAGGTAGGCGACGCGGCTCATGCGGCATCACCGTCGCGGCGCAGCCAGATCACGTTCGGCCCGCTGGCCTGATCGGCACGGGATTGGGCGGCCCAGGCGGCCATGTGGATGATCTGGTCGTCGGTGAGGTAGGCGGCCTTGACGCGGCGGGGGATGCCGTCTTCGGCGCGGAGCCAGGACACCCCGCGTGCCTGGGGGTCGATCTCGGTGGCTGAGTAGCCCATGTTGGCCCAGCCGTGGCCGAGGATGGTGTCCGAGGATGCTTCGGTGGAGCAGCGGAAAGCCCACCGGTAGCCGAACAGGTCACGCAGGGATGTGGGGATGATGTCAGCGGAAGGCCTCTGGGTGGCCTCGACGGCGATGATGCCGGGGGCGCGTCCGCGGGCGACGACGTCGCGGTTGCTGGCGTTGAATTCCTTCTGCTGCACTGATGTGCCGACGGTGGCGGAGAAGTAGGCCACTTCGTCGATGGGGACGAGGTAGACCGGCCAGCCCAGTTCGGGGGTGACCTTCCGCTTCTTCATCTGGAGCAGGATGTCGGTGCGCTCGTCGATGATCTGCTGGAGTCCGTGCATGACGTCGATGGCGTCATCGATGGACGGGCCGACGAACCGCTCGGCGCAGTCGGCCCACAGGCCAAGCTCGACGCGCTTGCCGTCGATGAGAATGAGCTTGCAGTCCATCGACAGGGCCCCGTGGGCCACGATGAGCTGCAGGGCGACAGACTTGCCGCCGCCGGGTTCGCCGCCTATGAGCATGTTGCGCTCGGCGAGGCTGACGTTAACTTCCTGACTGGTTTCATCTGATCCCAGGTGAATCGGTTTCCAGATCGACATGGTCGGGACGGGATCAGTGCTCATCGCAGGCCGCCTGGTCGTCGCGTTGTTCGTTGTCTTGCTGGCAGGCGATGCACAGCCCGGATTCGGGCGGGTGGCCCCAGAAGGCCTCCCGGCACTGCTGGCAGGCCCATTCGCACATGGCTGAGTCACTCTCCTTTCGGTGATCACTGGTTGTCGGGGCGATCCCCGGAACGCTTTAGCGGGCTCCGAGGATGGCCCGATCGGTTGCCGCTACCGGGCAGCGGTGAAGGTGTCGGTCTCGCGGGCCGCAGGCAAGTTGGATGCCAGGCCGGATGCGATGACGTTGTGCGCGGCGAGCGGGTCACGGCGCACGATATGTACCTGCACGAGCTGGGCTCGGCGCTTGGAGCGCTCGATGCGGGCTTCGCGGGCGTAACAGGCGGCGGCGATCTCGCCGGCGTGCGCTTCGAAGTCCTCAGCGCAGATCCCAGCACGGCACCAAATCAGTGCCCGTTCGCCTACCTGAGTGGGCGATATCCGCAGGACCAGGGGGAGCCTGCCGGACCGGGTGTGCATCCGCGTCTCGTAGCAGACCCGCTGGATGCGGTGGCGGGACAGGATGCACCAGACCCGCCCGGTGACAGACCGCCGGGTCCACGGCAGGACCATGACGACGGTAGTGAAGGCGCCTACTACGACGGTGGCGACCACCACTGGCAGGAGCAGTGAGAGCACCTTGACGACGTCGATGACGATCAGCGGGATGAGCAGCTCTGTCCGGAACCGCCATAGCGTGCCGATGGCGCTGTGGTGCGCGGTGAGCATCAGCTCATCGAGGATGTAGGGATTGTTTCGGTGGTTACGGGCTGACCTGGTCGGCATAGTGATCACCTAGTCAGCTGCGTGGGCTGGCAGTCCGGGCACGGCCGCAGCTGCATCGCGCTGCCATTGCCGATGACCCGGATGATGCGGCCTTTGTCGCCGCACGTGAGGCAGGACTGCTCGCTGATCGGCACTGGTGCCGACGTGAGGCGAGCCGGTTCTTGCCGTGCGGTCAAGCGAATCTGCGACCCTAGCCTGCTGATCGCAGCGGCTCGGATCATTTGGATGGTTATCCATGTGATCGCTGCGAGCATGGCGCCTGAGCCGATACCGATCGCCGCGAGCTTGATCACTTCCACCATGACGTGCGCTACGGCGGTGACGACTGGCAGGACCACGCCGATAACGGCTAGTCCGACGACGACCGTGGCGACAAGGCCGACGGCGTCCGCGGTCCTTGCGCTGGTGTTGAAGTTCGACGGCTTACACACGACAGGCCGCCCAGGACTCGGTAGCGTGAAGCACGCCACTCACCTCTTTCTCCGATGAGGCGTTGGATGGGGTTTGGTGTGGCTGGCCGGGCCGGGGGAGTGCGAGTCCTCCAGGCCCGGCGTGCCTTCTAGATCAGTGACAGAGACTGTTCGTCCTGGCGGACGCGTACGTCGTTGCAGAGCCTGGACAGTTGCTCGGCAGCGACGTCGATGCAGTCCAGGGTCTCCGAGACGATCATGACGACCCAGCCCATGTCGATGGGCTCGGTGCCCTTGCTGCCGTCATGGTCGGCAGTCCGCCTCATAGCGGTGTTCTTGAGCCCGTACATGAGGCGCTCCGCCTCGTAAAGCGCGGACTCGGCCAGGCCGGACACGTGGTAAACCAGCTCTTCCTGGACGCGGGCGATGCCGTGCTCCCGTTCGGCAGGCCTGGCATCTATGGTTGTGTCGGTGCCGTTGCTGGCGGCCTTGTCGGTTGCGGTGCTGCTGGTCATGGCAGCGGTTGATCCTTTCTGTGCGTGATGCGGTGGGACACGAGCGGCAGGCAAGCCAGCCGCGCTGACGGCAACGACGTGCCTGAGCGTGACGCGATGGACTTCAGGCAGCCTTGGGCTGGGCGGCGGGCTGGATGCTGGCGGCACGGTAGGCCACTCCGGACTTGCCGTTGTTGTTCCAGGCGATCGCCTCAAGCTCCGAGAACATGACAGGCTGACCCTGGCTCACTTTGGGCTGATCACCAGTCACCGTGACCCGGATCACCTCCCCGCGCTCGGAATCCATGGCGAGTACCTCCACAACCCACTGCGGGCGGCCGGTGTCGCGGTCCACCTTCTGCACGTCCTTGCCGAAGTCCTTGCGCGGCTCCGGAGCCTTGGTCACCGAAAAGGCGACCTTCGAGGTGTCGAGCATCAGACGCATGATCACCACTCCTTCTGTGGCAGCCCCGGCACTGGGGCTAGTGCTGTAGCGACCGGGATCGGTCACACGGCCATGACATCCAGACGCCAGCGCTCCAGGGCACCCGACAGACCCCAACAGAGCCCAACACGACGTGTTAACCCTTCGTCACCGCGTCGTGAGTGGTGCATGCTGGTCTAAGCAGGGGTAGTGACTCGCAGCACACGGAGTTCCTTGGGGCAAAGATGGACGGCCAGTTGAGCCTCCTGAAACTGGCGCGCGAGCGACGCGGCTGGTCTCAAGAGCAAGCCATTGTCAGGCTCGAGGGCCTAAGCCAAGCGATGGGCGTTCGAGTTCCTGTGCGATCAAGCCTGCGGACCCTGTTGTCAATGTTTGAGAACAGCCGCCGGATTGTGCCTGACCACTACCAGCCGATCTTCCGGGAGCTGTACCGGGCAACAGATGAAGAGCTTGGTTTCTCGGGCAGCACGCCACACATATGTCTCCCTGTCCCGCCGCCGTTACCAGCCGATCTACCAGAGACAGCATCACCCGAGATCTTGAGCTACCTCGCCAACGTCCTAGCAGAGCACGTTAAAGCAGACGCAGTCGTTGGCCCTCGGTATCTTGTACCAACTGTCCAGAGTCAGCTACCTCTAATAGACCGCCTTTGTCAGGTAACAAGAGGGCCCGATCGAAGCGATGTGCTTTCGGTTGCCGTGCAGTTCGCGGAGTTCTGCGGCTGGCTATATCAAGATTCTGGCAATTCAGAGTCAGCAGTCTTCTGGACCAATACCGCTCTCGATTATGCCCAAGAACTAAACGACCCTCAGATCATTTCGTACATCATGATGCGCAAGAGCAATATCGCCACTGAATCCGGCCGTCCTGGTCATGGGCTCGGCCTTGCTATCGCAGCCTTAAATGCCTACGACGTCCTCACGCCGCGGATGCGAGCGGTATCCCTTCGCCAACTAGCTAACGCGCATGCCCTTCTCCTAGAGCACCGAGAATTTGAGGAGTCGGTTGACCTCGCCATGATCCAGGCGTCCGATGGCACGCAGCAGACGACACCAGACCTGGCAACGTACTGCACTGAGTCGTACGTGGCTATGGATGCAGGGATAGCTTGGGCGCACCTGGGTCGCACAGGACCTGCACTCGACGTTTTTGAGCGCAGCCTGGCTGCGTGGCCAGTCGGAAGCCAGACGCGCGATCGAGGCTTGTGCCTAGCGCGTCTCGCCACCGTTTCCGCAGCGCAAGGTAACATTGAGCGCAGCTGCCTGGCCGGAGCAGAAGCACTCGCGATCGCACGCAGCACCGGGTCAGCGCGCATCCGCAACCAGCTCCACGCGCTCTACACTGAACTCGCTCCGCACGAAAGCGAGTCATCCGTGCGGCACCTGCGAGGGAACCTCGTCAGGGTTACATGAAGCAGACGGGTGTACCGACCACCAAGACATAGGAACTCATAAATCATGCACAAACTGCTGCCTGTACAGACAACGGAGGACGAGCGCATGCGCAACGCGCTCGTCGCGATACTTCCAATCGGCAGCTTTGAACAACACGGCCCATGTCTCCCGCTGGTGAGTGACACGGCAATAGCCTGCATCATCGCTCGCAATGTAGCGGACGTATATCCCGTCCTGTACTTGCCACCCGTGACCATCTCCTGCTCGCATGAGCACAAGGCCTGGCCTGGGACCGTCAGCATTTCCTCTCGGACGCTGTCAGCGATAATTTCCGATGTTCAGAACTCGCTGCGCCTCGCCGGTATCGACAAGCTAGTCCTCATCAATGGACACGGCGGCAATTACGTCCTTCGAAACATCGTTCAGGAATCCACTGTTGTACACCGGAATATGGCGTTGTTTCCAACCGGTGCCGATTGGCAGCGCGCTCGTGCCGCAGCGGACATGACAACCGACGATCACGAAGACATGCACGCAGGCGAGCTAGAGACTTCCATGCTGCTACACGGTTGTCCTGAACTCGTTCGTGATGGCTACACGAACACCGACCATACTGCGAACGAGCGAGCCGACTTGCTAACTGTCGGAATGGAAGCATATACATCATCGGGCGTCATTGGTCGGCCCTCGCTGTCATCAGCACTCAAAGGCAAGGTAGCAGTTGAAAGCCTTGTGGAGTCATTTGAGCGTTGTCTACAAACACTGATGTAGTTGAGAAGCTTGGACAGGAGAGCGGCTGTGAGTAATGTTTGGATTCGGGCTGCAGGAGACGTCCTGGTTCGCGCGGACTCAATAGTGTTAATTGAAGGCGGTGTCAATGGGCTGCATGCAGAGTGCATAACTGGCCGGACCGTCCTGTTAAGTGGCTCACGCTGCTCCACTGCATCGCAGATCGCTCTACTTGAAGAAATCGGACATGCTGGGGCCGAGGACCGCCGCGCTGTCGTGATCTTAGAGACCACAGACGGCCAGGGCGGAGTGAGGTGGCATCGTGAGGCCGCGGATACGCTAATCGACCGACTGAACGATCGCTCGGCAGCCATCATGTAACCAACTTCGAAGTACTGCGGTTCAGCTCTGGGCGTGCCTGCAATGCTTCGTTGTTTCAACTAGCTCCCGGCGCGTTCCAGCTTCGCCCGGAGCTCGTCAATGGTCAGTGCACAGTGGACTTCTACGGCGGGCGGCTGGCAACGGCGAAGCGCCACCCATGCGGTAGGCGAGACCTGCCGGTCGATCTGCCAGTCATGCCCGTAGTCGGCCAATAGCGACACGACCTTGGCAGTGCTGTCGAGACCCTCGCTTGAGTCCGCGGTTTCTTCTCGGTCGGTGTGGGACATAACCACATGGTAGTCCGACATATATAAGTCGTCCAGGTCGTCCAGGTCGTACCGAGCGACAGGCACGTCCTATAGCGGAGTGTGTCATGTCCTTATGGTTGCGCAGGAGATCAAGATTGACTTGCGCTCGTCCATACCCGCATACAAACAACTAGCGGACTATCTCGCTGCGCAGATCGAGACCGGAGCGCTGCGCGCCGACCAGCCTCTACCTAGCGAGTCTGACCTGATAGACGCCAGCGGCCTTGCGCGCGGCACAGTACGGCAGGCCATAGCGGTGCTTCGTGACAATGGCCTAGTGGTGACGGTGCAGGGTCGCGGGACGTACGTGCGGCCAGAGCCCTGAGCCGACGGTTAACACGCCAGGAGTTACGCAAACGCCACCCCCAGCCCAACCCGAGCAGGGCCTTGCATCACTCCACAGCCTCACAGAAGCATGGCCAACCCGTTACTGAGCGGTTCCGCCGGGCACGGAACGCCAAGTGAAGCAACATGGCTACTGACAACTCAGCTCGCTGGCCCAGAAGCGACTTGTACCCCGCCGCAGAGGAGTGCTGCGGGTGGTTGCTTTGCTGCGGTTAGTGATGCCAAAATCAAGATGAACACTCCATATGGGACATCCGTCGGCGTAGCGGACTCGGCGCCCTGGGAGAGGAAGGGCGTAAGCCATGCCTGCGCGAGCACCCGAAAGTGAGCCCCTACTTACACCAGCCGAAGTCGCGACCATGTTCCGGGTCGACCCCAAGACAGTGACCCGCTGGGCTAAGGCTGGGAAGTTGACATCAATCAGGACGCTCGGCGGGCACCGCCGTTATCGCGAGGCCGAAGTGCGCGCCCTGCTCTCGGAGATCCCCGAACAGCGCGCAGCCCACTGAGCAGGCCGACAGTCCCCTGACTGCCGCTCGCCGTAAATGGCGCAGTGACTACGGATGTCGGTGCTTCCAGAGCGCTAAACCGCCGTGATAGCGTCGACGCAATAACGTCGACTCGGGAAAGCTGAGCACGATGGCCGGACACGCGATCAGTCCGCGGCGGCGGCGGCCCCACGGTGAGCTTAAGGCAGCCATGCGGGACTACCTCGCCAGCAAAGAGGGCGAACCTGCCTCAATCACCGAGATCAAAGCTGCGATCGCACCAAAAGTCGGCGTCGCACCGGATTCGTCCTACCGCAGCGGTCTGCAGGACGAGCGGTACTTCGAACGGGTGTCACGAGGCGTGTTCAGGCTACGGCGAGGAGCGTAGATGATTCGGTCCGAGCAGTCGCTGATTCGCCTGGCGATATCACTCGGCGCGACCGAGTTCGGCGGGCCGCTCTCGCGGGACGAAACCCAGCTTGTTCGACGGGCAACGGATGCTCCGGAACCGCCACTTTCGCAGGTAGTAACTGCTCGGTCAGCCATACTCGCGGGCGGCGATCCGTTGGGAGAGGCGTTCTGCCTCCTTCGCGACGCATCGACCCGACGAGCTAATGGCGCTGTGTACACGCCCAGAGCGATTGTCGCACCAATGGTGGACTGGACCCTTGAGCAGCGGCCTACTCGCGTCATCGATGCTGGCGCCGGATCAGGCCGCTTTCTTGCTGAAGTCCTGCGGCGATCACCTTCCGTCGATGCCGTCGCCGTCGACACCGACCCGGTCGCGACTCTCATGACGAGGGCAATGCTCGCGACCATGAATGTGGCCAACGTCCGGGTCGCCCAAGGTGATTACACGAGCCTTCATCTGCTGGGCATCAGCGGTCGCACTGCATTCATAGGGAATCCACCATACGTGCGTCACCACCAGCTGCCGCCAGAGGCGAAGGCGTGGGCTCAGAATGCCGCCGCCAGTATTGGCCAACGAATCAGCGGCCTGGCCGGCTTGCACGCTTACTTCTTCCTCGCTACAGCGATCTTGGCCCGCCCGTACGACGTGGGCTGTTTCGTCACCTCGGCGGAATGGCTCGACGTCAACTACGGAGCGATCATGCGATCTCTTGTCCTCGGTCGCCTGGGAGGCCAATCGCTGCATGTGATTGAGCCGAAGGCGTTGCCGTTCGAAGGCACCCAAACAACTGCTGTAATCACCACCTTCAAGATCGGTAGCCAAGAACAGAACATCAGACTGCAAGACGTGGAATCCAAACATGAGCTGAAGGATCTCGCCAGGTCGGGCCGTCCCGTAGCGCGCGCTCGGCTGCAAGAGTCGTCACGCTGGACCGGCCTTCTCCGATCGTCGGCCAAGGCCCCTGAAGGTTTCATTCAGCTCGGCGAGCTTTGTCGAGTCCATCGCGGGGCTGTCACGGGTGCCAATGCAATCTGGGTGCTACGGCACCAGGCGGATCTACCTCCATCAGTCCTGTATCCAGCGGTGACCCGCGCCCGTGAGTTGTTTGCTGCCGGCACTGTGTTGTCTGACGACGGGCACTTGCGCCTGGTCGTAGACATTCCATCTGAACTGGATGAGCTAGATAACACCGACAGAGAGAAGGTCAGTCGGTTCATCGGATCGGCCAAGCAAGCCGGAGCCGACAAGGGCTACATTGCCGCCCACAGACGTACCTGGTGGTCGGTGGGCCTGACGGCGCCTGCTCCGATACTCGCGACCTACATGGCGAGGCGCCCACCAGCATTCGTCCTCAACGCGGCTGAAGCGCGACACATCAATATCGCACACGGTCTCTACCCTCGCCAGGACCTCGACGCCCACACCCTGACTCGCCTAGCTGAGGCGCTCCGCAACGGTGCTGCAAACGCTCAAGGTCGCATCTACGCGGGAGGGTTGATCAAGTTCGAACCTAAGGAGATGGAACGTCTGATGGTTCCTGATATAGGTACCCTAATGGGTCATGGCCCTCTCACCCCCACGTTGGACGCCTGAGGAGTTTGCGCAGGGCGTCGAGCGTGGTATCGAGCTCTTCCGCGATCAACGCCTCAGCGAGGCCCGTGAAGACTACTCCTCTCACTTCAACGAAGCGCAGAGTGCCGTCGAGGACCTTCTGGAGTTGACAACAGACCTCGCCGCCCTTGAGGAGGTCGGGGGCCAGGCCATCATCGACGGTGGTTACCTGGCAGCTCTGCGCTATGTCGCGGCTCCGCCAGTCTCCGACGATGACCTAGAGACGCTTAGCGGTGTGCGTGAGAGCCAATACTCCAAGCCTGACATGTGGCCAGATGTAGTTGACACGATACGCACTTACATAGACTCGCACAGGTTCCCTTGGGTAGTTGATAACCACGAGCCGACTGAGGTCGAGCGTTACGCTGCCATTATCTCGACCGCTGCGCAGTTGGCCGCGCAGAAAGTAGAAACGGCTCGGCGTAACGAGGCCAAGAAAGAACAAGAGAGCCTTGTCAAGGAGGCACTCCGTCAAGCGAACTTTGAGCAGGTAGCCACTCGAGAGATACGTTCCTCGAGAGCGTTCCCGAAGTCTGGCGAATTCTGCGGCGAGAGTCTAGTTGGAAAGAAGAAAGCAGATGTAGTTGTTGGCCTCCGGGACGACCGAATTCTCGCCATCGAATGTAAGGTCAGCAACTCGAAGGTGAACTCGACGAAACGCATTAACGATGCACTAGGCAAGGCGCGCGAGTGGCTCGAGGACTTTGGCGTGCTGGGCATCGTTCCAGCCGCGGTGATTGCTGGTGTGTACAACAGTGGAAACTTGATTGCTGCACAGGAGCGTGGCCTGACCATTTGGTGGTCTCACGACGTACCAACAATGAACATCTCCGCCATGATTAAGTGGATAAATTCAGCCGGCGTCGGCTAGAGCGCTCTCCTGACCTCAGCGGTCGGCAACTCTCTACAAATCATGGAGTGCGGACGTCTTGATCAACTTACGTCATGGCTTTCGCGCGACCCTCGCCAGGGTGAAGAGCGTAGCGACTACGAGGCCCGGTATCCGATCACATGCACCTCGTCGCTACTGACGTTCTTCGCCGGCCTCGCAGACTCTAGCTCCGTTACTGCAAGTTGATAGAAGATCCACACGATCCGGGCCATCTGAAGAAAGACAACCGCCAGTGCAGCGATCGCGACCCACCGCGTGTCATTCCTGCTTCCAGCCGGACCTCTATCGGTCACACCGCAGAAGACCAGGATGAGCGCGCAGAGCCACGGAGTGACCAGCGCCGCGATCCATACACGCAGCAGTGGAGCCCCAGCCGCGAGCTTGATCTGGCGAACGCTTCGACTCCCTAGACCTAGATAGATCGCGAAACCGACCCCGCTGAACCCTGCAAAGATCACAGTCAGTTGCAACATGTTCGCGTACGCGCCTATCCGACCGCTCAGACCTAGCTCGCCGACGATGTCTACGCCAGTACCTGGCCGTACAGACGCATGAAGCATTAATGCCACTGCAGCAGCTACTAGGGCGTCAGCCCACCACCACTGGATCCAGAAGGCCAAAAGCCGCCTGCCCGGCCTCATACACCAGGCCAAGAGCCGCTTACGAGCGAGTCCTAGCCGATCGACCACAGTGCGAGGTTACGCTATGGGTCTGTCAACTTGTAGGACGCAAGGCCGACTGGATGTCTTCATACAGGCTGTCATAAGCAGCCGCAATTGCCTCAGAGACGGACGATTCGATCGGCTGCCTGGTCTGAGCGTCCAACTCGACTGCCGCCGATTTAGTGATTGCCTCCTGAAGGAAGTCGTGAGTGTCCGCTCTGCCATCTTCTAGACGGCGATAACTGATCTGAGCCTTCTCGGTGAAGGCGAGCGCGCTTGAAGTGACTATGTTCGAGAGTTGCCGATGGGCTTCCTCCGCCGCAGCCGCCTGCCCCTTGGCAGCGATCTTGACAGTTAGCTCGACCGCCACACCACCAAGCGACTGGCGCGCACTACGTATAGCATCCGCGATCATCTGAGAGCTACTGAAGGTGTCCGGGTTCACGTCAGGACCAACCGCGACCGTCAACTTTGTAAGCGTTCCGACCTGACTCAGAGCACGCACTGCGTTTCCGTCAACAAGCGGAACGATGCCTATAGGTGGCTTGAGCACCTCTAGGTAGTTGACATAGTCCCGGAAGGAGGCCGGACCAGGAGCAAGGGTGCTGGTTCGCATGACGGCCAGGACACCGCGGTCGAACACAGAGTAAAACGTGGGATCAGCAAGGTTTTCTCCGTCTCCCAGCACAAGCGGACGATAGCTCCGTCGCCGTTCTATACGTAGCTGTGGTTCACGAGTGATCCTGTCGAGTGCCAGCAGTCCCACCTGCTGCCTAGCGCCAGCGCCTGACCTCGGGGTCCATGCGGAACCAAGCAGCTCCATCCTGTTGAGCGCGACGTAAGCAGCCTCATCCGGAAGGCCGACAATGACATCTCGAAGGTCTTCGAAAGGAAACGCATTCGGGAAAGGCAATTGATCTTGGTCGACTATCCGATAAAATCGGATAACATGTTCCATAAGTCCCGGCCCCTAGCAATGAATTGGTCAGGGATGAGGTTAGTCGTACCTACCGGGCTGTGCAGGTCCTTTGGCGCAGGTTCGCGCGTCGGACGCTCTGGCAGTCGGACACGCCGCATCGGATGCCAGCGCGGCGCTCTCGACACTTCCGCAAGATCCTGCCCTGTGCACGGGCGCGCTTCGATGAGCCCAAGCCTCGCGACGCATGGTGATTGCACGCCGCAGCGAGCAGAGGTCTCCGTGATTGAGTTGATCAATCAGCACTACCCAGGCTCTAGGCGGCACAGCAGGCGGCAGCACCACCCGTGAGAACTTTCTCTACGTCTTCAAGGGCACGCCTGCGGCGCGCCACCGGGCCTACGCCCGTGCCCTTAACCTTGCGGGCACGCGGTAGTTACCGGTCAGCGTCAAGCGAGAAGCGGCGAAGATCGATTGGTTGGATGGCGAGAAGGCCGGGCATCCGCAGTCCGTTGGGCGGCAGGCTTTCGCCGCTCCCTACACCAAGCTTGCCTCCGGTCGCGGCGGCCCGCCGCACGTCCGCTCGCGCGATCCCCGCCGCGCCAGTGCTCGCCGCCACGCGTGGTGACGGTAACTGCGTGTGCAGGATGTGACCGGCCGTCCTCCTCGCGCTCGGCATCCTTCTACCGAGCAAAGATCACAGTCAAGGGCGCTCGCTGCGCTCGCGTCGCTGCGCGATGGCGCTCCGCGCCACCCTTGAGTGTGATCTTCGTACGGCGAGATCATCGGCGCCTATCAGGAGGACGGGGGCGGAGCCGCCTCATTCGGTGCGAGACTCTGCTCAGCTGTCCGGCGGCACCGCACGACCGATGATCAGGAGTACACAGTGCCAACCAAGTCCGCAAGATATGTCCCGCGTTGCGAACTCTGCGATGGAGTGCAGAACGACGTCAACGTCCTCACTGACATGTGGAGTGATGGCACTCCCGCTCCTATACGTATCTGCTCGTCGCAGGGATGCTGGGATGAGGCAAACGCACGCGGCTACCTGTCGAGCCAGCAGCGAGCTGAGCGCGCCAGTGAGTGACTAACTGAGTGACTACGGCCCCGGCCTCGGTCAGACGCTGATGGACATCGGTGGACGCTGGAATGCAGGTCACGGGCGTGTGTGCCCAGATCACCGGCATGTCGAAGTGCGCTCGTAATGAATAGGTCGTCGGTTCGATTCCGACAGGCGGCTCCAGGTTTTCGCAGGTAAATGGCTGCTGGCGATGCTGATTCATCGCAGAGCCAAGAGCCAAACCCAAGAGCCAGTCGCGGACCGCCGCCGTGCCACCGCAGGCAGCGTCCGCAGCGCTCGCGGTCGGTCTCGGCGTGCTTAAGCGCGTGGTGGCGAGCCGGGAGCACGCAGAGCCGTTGGCACCGGCTCCGGTCGATTCGCTGACTGCGCGCACCGGCCCTCCCTGCGCCTGGCGTGGCCGGTTCCGGTGGCCGACTCCCCGCCGGTCACAGGGCGCCCAGCCCGACCGGCCGCGAACCGGCCGGCAGCGGTCACGCAGGGCGGCCAAGCCTGCGGCCAAAGCGGCTGCGATCGTGGCCAGCCAGCCGAACATCTCCGGCGCCGATCACAACTACGTCGGTCCCATCAGCTAGCGCGATCTTGTCACCGACTTCGAGGAACGTCGGGTGCTCGATTGTCCCGAGCACGGCGCCCTTCCCGTCAGGAGCAATCTTGCGGCCGTCGCGAATCGCTATCTTCACGGACCAAGCTCAAGTTCCCAGCGCCCGCGGCGCGGGTAAGCGCGCCGACCGACGGGGCAGTCTGATCGTCCCTGCTGAGGACTGACACAGGCTCCGGTCTTGACGACCGGGGCCTGCTAGGCTGCACAGGGACTCGATATGCGCTGCCGTCAGACAAGCGCGCCGACGACGGCGCCGACGGCCTTGGCCGTGTGCGGCGGTGCTCCCAGCTCGCGGAGAAGTTCGGCGGCAGCCTGGTCAACGACCCAGCCAATAGCCAGCCCGATGGCGGCCTTGATGACGAGCTTTTCCACCCGGACATCACCTCCTATCTGGAGGCCATTCTATGTTCTACCGGCAGCAGTCCCAGTAGCCACGCAACGCAACGCAACGGGTGTCCCTTCTGCGACCGTGGCCTGCGGCCCGCAGGTCAGCCCAAGACGGGACCCGGAGCCGGTCCGAACACTACGAACCGCTCTGTCCACTCGTCCCGAGTTTCGTCGTCAATCCTCACTCGCCACTTGTAACCCTGCCCGACAAGGAGGGGCAAACCTGGATTAAAGGCGACTACCCACTGGGCGCGCAAGGGAAGGAATCCTCTCGGAGCGTTGACTCCGGCAGGGAATCTCTGCTCCTCGAATGTTATGGCCTGGCCGATTCGCATCGGCTGCGGTGTCATGCCCGGTGCGGGAGCAGGCAGGACGGCGAGGCTCCCGGCGCTGTCCTCAAGAAGAATCTCGACCGAGCACTGCTCGTTGTAGAACTGCGGAGGAACAACAATGAGCACCACCAGGGCGAATGGTAGCGTCAAGCCAGGGGTGCCCCTGTTCTGCCCCAATCCGGTCAGGCCACCGCCAATGATGTCGAGCTTCCCCGCCGCGTCGGCAGCGGCATAATCGGCGAGTATCAGTCGGACGGCCGCGTTCTCGGAAACGTTGCTCACACGGATGAAGGTACAGCACCTGTGCCGATCGCCGAGGGCAGCACAGCCGTAGGGTGCCACTGGCGCGTGGGAGTGGCCGTCGCTACTGGCGACTGCGATTGTCCCTGCCACAGTCGATACATCTCGGCAAAGCTGCTCGATGTGTGGCGCGTGGCAAAGCAACCGAGAAAGCTATCCAACTGCTCTGTTGCTATAGCGGGAGGGGTGAGGCGGCTACGCCATGTGCTGCGGACAACGTCGATGTGCACGAATCCGGTGGCTTCGAGTCCCATGATGTGGCCCAGAGCGCTATTGCCCTCCTCGTCCACTAGGAGGACGTCAGAACCCACAGCAAGCGCTCCGGGATCGTCGGCATGCTTCGCGAGCGCCGATAGGCGGCCATCTTCAATGTCGTTGAAATCGACAAAGATCCTGGTCATCCCTGCTCATCCCTCCAGCGCGCCGGGTTCTGCTCCGGCGCGTCAAACACTCCATCCAGGAGTTGCCAACACTCATCGTCTGACGGCGAACACGGAAGCACAAGAGTGTAATGATACAAGTTCGTGCCTGTTTGGAACAGTTTCATCCCTCGCCCATCCCTAGTTCGCGCGTTCAGGATCTTGCCTCGCGCCGACCGCCGTAGGTCAACATGAGGCATCTCGGCCGCCTGGGCGATCTCATCGACGCTTGCACCAGGCAGAGAGTAAACGGAGATTCCCCAAGTGCCCGGGTACCTGGCCTCGTACTTCTCCGCGGCCCTGATTACGTCCTTCCGTAGCATCTGTCCGCCACGTACAACGACGGTCTCGTCATTAAGATGCCCGAGAGCTCCGGAAGGTTCACCGGCTTGGCTGGCATGGGGGATGCCCTCAGGCTGCATGCCAGCACTTTCCGTCACGCCCGCAGTCTGCCACGCTGATGTCCGAGACAGGTGCCTAGTCGGTCCTGCGCACGAATGTCCCCCGCCCGTGCACGGTGATAATGACGCCCCGCTCGCGCAAGATCGCCTTGCATGCCGCACGGTCACGTAGGCCACTTCGTACTCCTGCGCCAGATCCTTCTCGGCTGGCAGCTTGACCGTTATCTCGCCCGCTGCGATACGGCGCTGGATGTCGGCGGCAACCTGCGCGTGGGCATGCTCAGGCCCGAAGCTTGATCCTGAGCACACGCCCGCGGACATGGCTGCCGACCGGATGCGCTCAGCACGCTCCGCGAGATCTTTCCGGGGTTCTGACAGCCACGGACGAGCCGGGTCGCGTCAGCAACCGCCTGGCGGGCCAGGCACGCCAGGGCCGCTAGACGGCTGATCCACCATGCCGCCCGACCCGGTCCGGACCTCGCCGCCCAGGTGCACCACGTACCAGCGGCCGCGCCAGGAAATTATCGTCGAGATCCCGAAGGACCTGATCCGGCCTCCGATCCGGTAAACAAGCCGCGCGTTGGCCACATGCCAGTAGCCGATGCCGTTGGAGCAGACGCCGGGGTAGATCCAGCCGGCCTGCTGTTCTGGTATGACGACCCGGACCAGTCGCGCTTCCCTGAATCGCGTGCCGATCAGGTCATGCGCGGCGTAGACGTCCAGCCGGAACTCCGCCACCAGGCGGTTGTGCCAGTCGGCGGCAGGATTCGAGATCGCCTTGACCTGCTCGTAGGCGACCAGCGGGAAGAAGGCCGGCATGGCGAGAATCGGCCGGCCCGACACGATGCCAGCCCACAGGTCGGTCATCTCAGCCCGGAATACCGCGGAGGTCGCGGGCGGCAGCGCGCGGGTCTGGTGCTGGCCCGCCCTCGCGGCCGGCACCGCCACGACGATCGGCCACGGCGAGGCGGCCGACTGGGCTGGCGACTGCGAGGCAGAGGCCGATGCCCCCGCTGCCGCCCCGGATGCGGTATTGCGGTGGCTGTTTGCTGTGGCGGGAGCCGGTGCGGCGGGACCGCCGCAGCCGGCCGTCAGCACAGCTACAGCAGCAAGACCAGCGGTAGCGAAAACCCAGGTCTGCGCGCCGTGCCGGAGCCGTCTCATGGCAAGCATGGTATGCCGCGTCCGGCGGGCTCAGCGTGGCTACCGGGCTCTGCTGACCCGAGATTGAACCAGCCAATACCGGTACATTACGCAACAGCGCGGTGACCGGCCTCCGGCGCCCGATGACGCCTCACGGGGTCAGGACGAGCTTTCCGGCAACGTGGCCGGCCATGCTGAGGCGGTGCGCGTCGGCAGCGTTCTCGAGCGGGAACGTCTGAGCCACCAGAACCCTCAGCCGGCCCAGCCCGGCCAGCCTGGCCAGCTCCAGGCGAGCTGCGGCGCGGATGTCCGTGCCAGGGTCCGCGCCCGGAGCGCCGCCGAGCACCTTGATGCCCAGGTCTAGCCCGCGCCGGGCCGCTGCGATCGTGGCAATCCGTTCCCGGTCGGTGACCAGCGCTAGCGACACGTCCACGGCTTCGTCAGTGCCGACCAAGTCCAGCGCGGCAGTGACGCCGTCCGGCGCGGCGGCCGTCACCCGGCCGGGGAGCCCGTCACCGTAGGCGACGGGTATCGCGCCGAACTCGCGCAGCAGTTCGTGCTTCGCCGGGCTCGCTGTCCCGATCACGGTGGCTCCGCGAGCGGTGGCAAGCTGGATCGCCATCAGCCCCACGCCGCCCGCCGCGCCGTGCACGAGCACGGTGTCGCCAGCGCCCACCCGGGTGGCCGCCAGAGCGTGCCAGGCGGTCGCGCCCGCGAGCATCAGCCCGCTGGCCTCCGCCCAGCCCAGGTCGGGTGGCTTGGGCACGAGCGCCTGGGCGGGGACCACGAGCTCGGCCGCGTACGCGCCGGTCACCCGGAAGGCAATGACCTCGTCGCCGACTGCTACCGGGCCGACGGGGCCGACCGCATCCGGCCCTGCTTCGGTGACCTGGCCGGCTGCCTCGGAGCCGATCCTGAGCGGCAGCCGACCAGGATCGGCGCCCATCGCGCCGCTGTAAACCTTGTAGTCGACGGGGTTCACCCCGCTCGCCCGCACCGCGATCCGGACCTCGCCCGGCCCCGGCGCAGCCGTCGGCTCCTCGGTCACAGCCAGAACTTCCGGACCGCCATAGGCGGTCGCGACCACGACTCGTGACATGTGCACTCGCAACGCCACGACGTCGCCTGGCATTCCCGGCACCAGGCCCACTCGTTCGGGAACGCGCATTTGCCCCTGGCAGAACGTCGCGCACACGGCGAGACTGTGCGCAGAACCGGGATAGCCGGCCGAGGGAGAGCCGTGTCGATGCACGTGATACGGGCCAGTCGCCGGCGCCGCAGTGGCGGTCGGCTAGGCCGGCTGGTGGCCGGAGTCACAGCAGCGGCGCTGCTCGGCGGCGCGCTGTCCGTCGGCCTGGACCTGACCGGGCCGGCAGCGCCGCTGTCCCGGCGCGGGCACCTGGGCGTGTACTCTCCGACCGGCGGACTGATCGCGTTCGTCCGCAACGTGCCCGGCCGTCCCGTGATCTACCGGGTGAGTCCGTTCGCCGGGCAGGTAAGGCTGACGGCTGGCAGTCAGCCCGACTGGCAGCCGGTTGCACCGGCCCCGACTCAGCAGGCGGAAGGCGGAGCGTGAACCAGGAAGAACGGCGCAAGTTCGTCCGTGACCATCGCACCTGCGTCTTCGGCTACGCCAGGAAAGCCCACGGGCCGGCGATGACCGTCGTGCACTACGTCATGGATGGCGACGACCTGCTGGTCTCGACCATGGCCGAGCGCGGTAAGGCAAGGGCCGTGGCTCGTGACGGGCGGGTCAGCCTGTGCATTCTTGACGAGCACTGGCCGTTCAACTATCTGCAGGTATACGGCAACGGAGCGGTCGAGGCCGATCCCGGGCTAGCCGCGGACGTCCTCACCAGGGTCGTGGGCCTGATGGCTGGCCAGGAGGTTCCCGATAGCCGCCGCCCTCAGATTGCTCAGCTGGCGATGGAGGAGCAGCGGGTAGTCATCAGGGTCAAACCGTACGCCACCTTCGAGACGCCGCCCCGGCACGTCTACAAGATGAGCGACATAGACACGCTGTCACACTGGACTAGCTCGTCGCTGCCCTGGTGAGCGCGGCAGCGAAGGCGCGGGCGTCGGTGGCGCGGGCGTCGGCGGCCGCCCGGCTCCGGGCGGCAGGCTGTGTCTTCGCCGAGGACGAGGCCGGCTTGCTGATTGCGGCGGCGCGAACGCCGGGCCAACTCGACGAGATGGTACGGCGGCGCGCAGCCGGGCTGCCGCTGGAGCATGTCATCGGCTGGGCCGAGTTCTGCGGCTTGCGCATCACCGTTGGCCCCGGCGTCTTCGTGCCGCGGCGCCGAAGCGAGTTCCTGGCCGGCCAGGCGATTGCCGCCGCCGGCCGGACGGCTCACGCTGACGGCGGCCAGCTGGCTCACGCTGACGGCGGCTGGCTGGCTCACGCTGACGGCGGCTGGGTGGTCGTGGACCTGTGCTGCGGCTCGGGCGCGGTGGGCGTTGCGGTGGCCGCCGGGCTGCGCGCGCTCGGCCGGGTCGAGTTGCATGCCGCCGACATCGATCCAGTCGCCGTGCAGTGCGCCCGCGGTAACGTCGCTGCCGTCGGCGGCGCGGCCTGCCAGGGCGACCTGTATGGCGCGCTGTCGCCGGCGCTGCGCGGCCGGGTGAGCGTGCTCGTGGTCAACGCGCCGTATGTGCCCACCGCGGAGATCGCCCTGTTGCCGCCCGAGGCCCGGCTGCATGAACCGCTGGCAGCGCTGGACGGCGGCCCGGACGGGGTGGCGATTCACCGGCGTGTCGCCGCGGGCGCACCGGACTGGCTGGCGCCGGACGGCTGCCTGCTGATCGAGACCAGCGAACGGCAAGCCCCGCAGACCGCGGCGGCGATGACCGCCGCCGGGCTTGCGGCAGAGGTCTGCGCCGACAGGGAAATGGACGCCACGGTCGTCATCGGGACGCTGGCAGCCGCCGCCCGGTGAGCGCCTACCGCCCTGGGCTACGGCCCGGATGGCAGACAATGGACTGGTGATCACGGTCGATCCGCAGTCATTCGAGCAGATGGTCGCCACGGCGCTCGACTCGCTGCCGGGTGAGTTTGCCGATCGCATGAAGAATGTCGCGGTGCTCGTCGAGCACGACCCTGGCCCGCACGGCCTGCTCGGCCTGTACCAGGGCATCCCGCTGACCAGCCGCGACACCGGCTACGCAGGCGTGCTGCCCGACCGGATCACGATCTATCAGCAGGCCATCAGCGCGATCTGCGACACCGAGGCGCAAGTCGTCGAGCAGGTTCGCCGGACGGTAATCCACGAAGTGGGGCATTACTTCGGCATCACCGACGAGCGGCTGCGCGAACTCGGCTGGTGACCGGCGATGGCGGTCAGAGCTGGCAGCTGCCCGGTCGGGCTCAGACGAGCTGGACCGCGCCGAACACGAGCGCGGCGAACGCCCCGGCCAGCCAGGTTCTCGCCCAGAAGCCAGCCGGGATCCGCGTCATGCCCTGCAGCTTGCCCGCGTCATCGGCGTTCTTGCCGCGGCTCCTGATGATCTGCACGCTGGAAACCAGCAGGAACCAGGTGACGGCGTAGGCCGTAACGACCTGGGCCTCTACCGTCGCAAAGCCGGCCACCAGGAATACCGCGACCAGCGCAAGGAGCACGCTGACGATGCCGAAGCTCCGGCGCATGCTCAGCATGATCGTCAGCAGCCCGGCCAGGCCGATCCACAGCACAGCGACGATGTAGCCGACCCTGATCAGCTCGGCCGCGCCGACGCCGAACGCGCTCGGCCCAAGGTATCCGGCGAACGTGATCGCGAAGCTGCCCGCCTGGCCGCCTGCGCTGCCGGAGTGGTGGGTGGCGCCGCTGGCATCGAGCTTGAACTCGAAGCCCTGTACTTTGCGGCCGAATGCCGAGGCTATCGTCGCGTGCGCGCCCTCGTGCGCCATCACGGTGAGATGCCTGGTCACCGGCCACAGCCACGGAAGGGATGCCGCGCCCACGGCCATGAGCGCGAGCAGCAGCGACACCGGCCCGGAAAGATGCGCCTGAACCTGGCCGATGCGCTGCAGGGACGCTACAAGCGCCGATACCGACAATGGGGCCTCCCGCACCCTGGGTCCCGCGAACCGGGCCGCGCAGCTATGGCTATAACTAGCATGCGGGACGTCGGCCGCTAATGGAAGAAAAGGCCTATCGCGGTCCCGATCCTTCCCGTGCGGGCCGCGTGTTCGGGCCGCGCTGTCGGTGGTGCTGGCTACAGTCAGTCTCCATGACAGCGCTGAATGGCGTTCTTGATGTGCTCAACGAGGATCAGCGCCGCGCCGCCACCCATCAGGGCAGTCCGCTGCTGATCCTTGCCGGGGCCGGCACCGGCAAGACCGGCACCCTCGTGGCCCGTGCGGCATGGCTGCAGGAGCAGGGCGTCCAGCCGGGCCGGATCTTGCTGCTCACCTTCACCCGGCGGGCCGCCGACGACATGCTCGCCAGGGCTGAGCCGCGAGATCGCAAGGCGTCCGGCCGGATCGTCGGCGGAACGTTCCACGCGGTCGCGCATCGCATTATCAGAGCCCATGCCGAGGCCTTCGCGCTGCCAGCGGAGTTCAGTGTCATCGACCCCGCGGACTCTGCCGACATCATGGACACGCTGCGTGATGTCCACGGTCTGGTCGGCACCAGCGCGGGCCGCCGCTGTCCGCGCGCGGCCACCTGTGCCGAGATCTACTCCCGGTGTGTCGCCGCGAGCACCCAGCTGGCCGATGTCGTGTCGCAGGGCTATCCATGGTGCGCGCAGTTCACCGAGCAGCTTGCCGCGCTCTTCAGCGACTTCGTGAGCTACAAGCGACGGCACGGCCTGGTCGACTTCGACGACCTGCTGCTGCTGTGGCGGGCCGCGCTCGCCGACGCCGCGGCCGGCCCGGCCCTGCGCGGCCTGTTCGACGCGGTTCTGGTCGATGAGTACCAGGACGTGAACGCCGTCCAGGCTGAGATCGTCCGGCTGCTGCAGCCCGATGGCTCCGGCCTCACCTGCGTCGGCGACGATGCGCAGGCGATCTATGCCTTCCGCGGCGCCGGCCCGGCCCATTTGCGCGCGCTCGCCAGCACCTACGGCGACCTGGCGATCATCCGCCTGTCCCGCAATTACCGCTCCCGGCACCCGGTTCTCGGGCTGGCGAATGTCATCCGCCCGCAGTTCGGCGGGCTGGAGCTAGCGCTCTGCGCCGAGCGCGGCGAGGGTCACCGGCCGCTGCTCACCCGCTGCCACGACGAAGCGACGCAGGCGCGCGAGGTATGCCGACAGGTGCTGGCCGAGCATGAAGTCGGCGTCGCGTTCCAGCAGCAGGCGGTACTGGTGCGAACGGCACATCACAGTGACCTGCTGGAGATCGAGCTAGCCGCACGCGGCATCCCGTACGTGAAGTACGGCGGCCTGCGGTTCACTGAGGCCGCCCACGTCAAGGATTTCATCGCCGCCGCCAGGGTCGTCGCTAACCCGGCGGACGACCTGGCCTGGTTCCGGCTGCTTCGGCTGCACGAGGGCGTCGGCCCGGTACTCGCCAGGCGGGTGATCGAGACCATGCAGGTGGCGCAGCCGCAGCAGTTTGCCCGCTGGGCCGATGCCGAGCGCTCTCTCCCGCAGCGCTGCGCCGCCGCCGTCGGGCTCACTGTGCGGCAGCTGGCACAGGCGGCACAGCTGGAGCGGACGGCGGACCGGGCTGCGTCCATCCTGTCCGCGCTGCATGGCCCGATGGCAGCCCGTTACGCTGACGCCGCCGCGCGGTTCGCTGACCTGGAACGGCTGGCTGACGCGGCGGCGGACAGCCCCTCGCTGCACGACGCGCTGGTTCAGCTGGCGCTGGACCCGCCGGTGTCGGCCTCCGACCTCGCGGGCAAGCCGCGACTGGACGACGACTACCTGGTTATCTCCACGGTGCACTCGGCCAAGGGGCTGGAGTGGCCGGTCGTCCACCTGCCCCAGCTGGTGGACGGCGCGGTGCCGAGCGACATGGCGCTGACCACGCCAGCCGGGCTCGAAGAGGAGCAGCGGTTGTTCTACGTGGCGGTCACCAGAGCACGGGACCGGCTTTACCTGTACGCGCCGCTGCGGATGCACCATCACCGGCTGGCTCGCGACGACCGGCACAGCTACGGGCAGCTGACCAGGTTCCTGACCAGTGCCGCGCTAGCGCAGTGTGACCAGGCACACGCGGATCCGCCGAGGCCCGCATTGACGCCGATCGCGCCGCTGGCCGCGAGCGTGGACCGGGAGCTTCAGTCCCTGTGGTCCGGGCCGGCGGCGGCTCGCTAGCGCAGCTCGGCGGCTCAGCTCGCCGGGCCGGCCTGCGGCTGGGGAACGCCTGGCGGGTACCGGCGGGCATTGTCATCCAGCTTGGCATTGGCCGCGGCAGCCAGATCGACCCCCAGGACATCGGCCAGCAGGATCAGGTACAGCAGCACGTCCGACATTTCCTCGGCAGCCCTGGTATGCAGTGGCTCGGAAGCGGCGAGTTTGGCCGCTGTGCCTGCGGGCAGCCATTGGAACAACTCGGCGAGTTCGCCGACTTCACCTACCAGGGCGAGCAGCACTGATTTCGGATCGTGGTAACGGCTCCAGTCCCGGTCGGCGGTGAACTGGCGCACGCGGCCCCGGAGCAGTTCGAGGTCGGACATCCTGCCAGCATGACACGGCTGTCACCTCACGGTTAACCGGCCGGCCGGTAATTGCGAGAAGATCAGGTCCAGGGTGGAATGCCACCGGCTGAAAGACAGTTGGAGGATTGCTGTATGAATTCTCATAGGCACATCTCGCAGCTGCTCGGGGCGTGCGCGCTCGCTGCCCTCACCGTGACCCTGGCGGCCTGCGGCGGCAGCAGCCCGACGTCAGCGGGTTCGTCTGCGCCGGCGGGGACCTCTTCGCCGGCCGCCACACCCCCGGCCTCGTCATCCCCGGCCGCCTCGGCGGGCACGTCATCGAGTGCGAGCGCCGCAACGATTGCCGCGATCACCTCGAACTGGGAAGCCTTCTTCAACGCCAGGACACCGGATAGCAAGCGGGTAACGCTGCTCCAGGACGGACCGACGTTCGCGTCGGTAATCAGGAGCCAGTCGGGCTCTAGCCTCGCATCGCTGGCGACCGCTAAGGTCACAAACGTCACCGTCACCTCGCCTACCCAGGCGACGGTGAAATACGAGATCCTCGTCAGCGGCACGCCCGAGCTGAAGAACCAGACAGGGACGGCCGTGCTGCAGAACGGCACCTGGAAGGTGGGCGTGGCAAGCTTCTGCGGGCTGCTGATCATCGAGAACGCGGGCAAGACGTCAGGTTTGCCCGCCGCATGCAAGTCAGCCACCTGATAGTGGTCAGCCCGGACGGCGCCGACGAAGGCGAGGCGGTGGCGGCTAGGCACGGCGGCCGCCCCCTTGCCCTCATCGTGCTGTGCGTCGTCGTTTTCCTGACCTTCCTCGATAACACCGTGGTCAGCGTCGCGCTCGGGAACGTGCAGACTCAGCTGCACGCGGGCGTGGCCGGCCTGCAGTGGGTGGTCGGTGCCTACGCCCTGACATTCGCCGGGGCGATGCTGGGCTTCGGCATGGTCGGCGACGAGTTCGGCCGCAAGCGCGTCATGGTCATCGGCGTCGTCATTTTCTGCGCCGGCTCGATCCTGTCCGCGGAGGCACCCAACGTCGGCGTGCTGATTGCCGGCCGGGCCGTCATGGGGTTCGGCGCGGCGGCGAGCGAGCCGGGCACGCTGTCGATGATCCGGCATATCTACACCAACGAGCGCATCAGAGCCAGGGCGCTCGCCGTCTGGACCTCGGTTACCGGGGTGGCGCTCGCCATGGGCCCGGTCATCGGCGGCGCGCTGGTCGGCGAATGGGACTGGCGCGCGATCTTCTGGTTCAACCTGATCGTCGGCGCGATCGCGCTGGCGGGCGTGCTGGCGGTGCTGCCAGAGAACGCTGATCCTGATGCGCACCGGGTCGACACCGCGGGCGTTGCGTTCGGCGCGGTCGCGCTGTCAGCGGTGGCCTTCGCGGTGATCCTGGCCGAGAAATCAGGCTTTGGCTCCGCCCGGGTGATCGCGTTGCTGTGCGTCGGCGTCCTTGCCGTGATCACCTTCTTCTGGTGGGAGACCAAGGCCGCGCACCCCTTGCTCGACCTGCGTTTCATCCGGGTGCCACGATTCGCGGTCGCCAATGTCGTTGCGTTCTGCGCATATTTCGCCACCTTTGCGGTGTTCTTCTTCACGGCGCTGTACCTCGAGGAGGTCGTGGGCTACAGCGGTTACCAGATCGCGCTGATATTCCTGCCGATGACGGTGCTGCTCGCGGCTGCGGCGCTGCTGGCCGGCCGCTCGACGGTGGTGATCGGCGAGCGGTGGACGATCGTGACCGGCTGCCTGCTGTTCGCTCTCGGGCTGTTGCTGACCTCGGTCACCGTCAACCCGCATCCGGGCTACCTGCCGTTGGCAGCCGCCCTCTCGCTCACCGGAATCGGCATCGGCGCCACTGTCGTGCCCGCCACCTCCTCGGCGCTGTCGGCGGTGCCGCCGGAGCGTTCGGGCATGGCGGCCTCTACGACCAACACCAGCCGCGAGATTGGTGCCGTCACCGGCGTGGCAGTGCTCGGTGCCCTGGTGTCCGCCCGGCTGTCTGCCTACATCGCCACCCGGCTCCAGTCGCTCGGCTTGCCCAAGAGCATCCAGCAGATTGTCATCAACGGCGTCGAGACAGGGCTCGAGCCGTCCAACGGGCACGCCCAGGGCGCGGGCGGAGCCGCTGGCGCCGGCCAGCCCAAACTGGTCCAGGAAGTCATCCAGGCGGCGTATAGCGCGTTCGAGTCCGGGCTGCACGCCGCGCTGTACCTGGCGGCAGCCCTGGTACTGGTCGCCGGAATCGTCACCTTCTTCTGGCTCAGGCGCCAGCAGGCTGGCGGCGACAACACCGGCGCCGCGGCCCAGGTCACCTCCGCGGTCTGACCGGCCGCCATACTGCTCCTTCGACCCAGCGCTTCGCGGTCGCGGCGACAGTTTGGCAAGGTTGCCTTATGGCTGACTCGACAAGCCTCGTCGCGACCTGCGTAGTTCGCTATGCGGCGCGCTTGCATTCGGCCATCGGGGCGAGGCACCACGTCGCCTCGCCGCTCGGGGCCTGGCTGCTGCTGGCGCTTGCCGCGCCCGCCAGCGCCGGGCCGGATCGTGAAGCCCTGACCGAGGTGCTTGGCTGCGATGCCGACGCCGCCGCTCGCGCGGCCGCTGACCTGCTGGCCCGTCCGCATCCCGTAGTCGCAAGCGCGGTCGCGGCCTGGACCAGCGGCGGAGCCGATCCCGGTCCCGGATTCCGGCGCTGGCGCGCCGGCCTGCCAGCTCAGGTCACCACCGGCGAAGTGCCCGGCCCGGCCGGGCTGGACCAGTGGGCTCGGGCGCACACGTTCGGCCTGATCGACCGGTTCCCGATTCGCGGCGACGGCCTGACCCTGATCCTGGCCTCCGTGCTGGCCAGCAAGGTGTCGTGGACGGTTCCGTTCGAGCTGGCCCCGGCAGCCAGCCTCGGCAGCGCAAGCCCGTGGGCCGGACGGCTGAGCCTGGTGCTGCGATCCCCCCGGCAGGGCGGTCACACGCAGTACGTTGCGGTCACGCCCGATGCCGGGGACGTGATCGTGCACGCTGCCCAGGCGGCTGGCGGCCTGCTCGTCATCTCGGTCGCGGCCGCGGCGGACGTGCCCGCCGGTACGGTGCTGGCGGTAGCGCACCGGATCGGGGTCCAGCACGCGACCGGCGGCCCGGTGCGGCGCAGGGCCCTCGCCGACCTGCCGCTCGGCGAGGGACCGTTGTGGCGGCTGCGCGAGGTCACGGCCGGCTCAGATGCCTGTATCGCGGTGCTGCCCGCCTGGTCAGCTACATCGCAGCACGAGCTGACTGACCCGTCGCTAGGCTTCCAGGCGGCCAGGAATGCGATCGCGCCCCGTCCGGGCCCCTGGCAGGCCAGCCAGTCGGCGACGGCCCGGTACTCGCGTACCGGCTTCGAGGCTGCGGCGGCCACCGCGGTGGGGATCGTGCTCGCGATGCGGCAGCCGTCCAGGCGGCGGGAAGCCGAGTTGCGCTTCGCGCATCCCTATGCCGCAGTAGCGATCACGACCGACCCGGCCGACAGCGGCGACAGCAGTGCCGGTGCCGGCACCGCCGGGAACGCTGACGCCGGGTCCGGTAGCGCCCGCCCCGGCCCGTGGCACGGGCTTCCGGTCTTCTCCGCCTGGGTCAGCGAGCCGCGGGACGCGGCCGGGGATGGCGGGTCCGCAGGCAAGCCGCCCAGATAGTGCGCTAGTGCGCTAGGTTGCCGCCATGCACAGCGTGGACCCGACGACCGAGATGATGATCAGGTCGGTGCTGGCCTACGCGGAGAACCGGCTCCGGCTTGATCCGGTGCCGCTGGATTCCGGCTCGCGTGATCCGGCCGAGCTGGACGTGGCGCTGTCCGGGCTGCTCGGCGACGAGGGCCACAACCCCGATCAGGTTCTCGGCGTGTACGCCTCGACGCTCGCGCCGGCGGTGATCTCCGCGGACAGCCCGCGTTTCCTCGGCTTCATCCCGGCGGCGCCGACCAAGGCGGCCCTGCTGTTCGACATGCTCGTCTCCTGCGCGTCGATCCAGGGCATCTCGTGGCTGGAAGCCGCAGGCGCGATCCACGCCGAGAATCAGGTCCTGAGGCTGCTCGCGGACCGGGCAGGGCTGCCGGGCGAAGCAGGCGGCTGCTTCGTGTCCGGTGGCTCTGCAGCTAACCTTTCCGCGCTCGCCGTCGCCCGCGAGGCAGCCAAGCGGAGGTCCGCTGCACCGGGCAGGCGGTGGCGCGTGATTGTCGGCTCGGACGCGCATTCCTCGGTCGGCAATACGCTCCGGCTGCTGGAAATGGACCCGCTCGTGGTGCCGACCGCGGATCACCGGCTGACCGGGGACGCGGTTGCCGCGGCGATCGCCGCTGATGGCGAACCCGAGTCGCTGGCTGCGGTGCTGGCGACGGCTGGCACTACCAACGCCGGCATCATCGACGACCTGGCCGGACTTGCGGACGTAGCGAGCAGGCACGCCCTGTGGTTTCACGTGGATGGCGCCTACGGCGGCGCCGGCCTGCTCGCGCCGAGCGTCCGGGCGGCCTACGACGGCATCGAGCGCGCTGACTCGTTCGTGGTCGACCCGCACAAGTGGCTGTTCGCGCCGTTCGACTGCGCGGCGCTGCTGTACCGTGACCCGGAACTAGCCCGTTCCGTCCATCTGCAGGACGCCGGATACCTCGATGTCATCCACTCCGAGCCGGCCGGGTGGAACCCGACCGACTACGCCTACCACCTGACCCGGCGCGCCAGGGGCCTGCCGCTGTGGTTCTCGCTGTGCGTGCACGGCGTGCGCGCCTACAGCGCGGCCATCGAGTCAGCCATCGATCTCGCCAGGCAGACTGCGGCAGAGATTTCCGCCAGGGGTTACCTGGAACTCGTCAGGGAACCTCAGCTGTCGGTAGTCCTGTTCCGGCGGATTGGCTGGCAGCCCGCCGACTACGCGGCCTGGGCAGACGCGCTGCTTGACGACCAGGTGGCGTTCGCGCCGCCGACCCGCTGGGACGGCGAGACCGTGGCCAGGCTCGCATTCCTGCATCCGCAGACACCGATGGGCCTGGTCAGGCAGATTCTGGACCGGATGGCCGGGTCGGCCTAGCAGCTGCTAGCGGAAGGAGACAGGCATCAGCAGCCAGCCTCAGGGCACCCCGGGCACCCCGCCGGGCTTGCCGACCCACGTCAATGTGGCGCTGCGGTCGATCGGCCGGCCCAACGCGTTCGCTCGCCAGTTCGACTTCTGGAACGCCAGCTACGAGTGGCGCCGGATATTCAGCGAGCTGTTCGGGACGTTCCTGCTCGTGGTCGTGGCCGTCGGCGGCGGGATGGTCAATACGCGGTTCGGCGGCGACGTGGTACCCGGCCCGGCCCAGGCCGTCGGACCGGGCGTGATGGTCATGGCGATCATCTTGTTCATGGGCGCTGTCTCCGGCGCGCATCTCAATCCGGTGGTCAGCGCTGCCTTCGCGCTGCGGGGCGACTTTCCCTGGCGCCGGGTGCCGCTCTATATCGCGGCGCAGCTCGCTGGCGCGGCGCTAGCGACACTGCTGCTGATCGGCCTGATCGGTGAGCAGGGCAGCGCCGGGCTGACTTTGCCCGGCCACGGGATATCCACATGGACCGCCCTGGCCTGGGAGGCGCTGCTGACAGCCGGCCTGGTCAGCGTTGTGCTCGGGACCGCATCCGGGGCGCAGCAACTCGGGGCGGTAGCTGCCTTCGGCGTCGGGGGGTACATCGCGCTAGCCGGCTTGTTCGGCGCGCCGGTCAGCGGAGCTTCGATGAACCCGGCCCGGTCGCTGGGGCCAGCCCTGGTGATCGGCAACTGGACGGCCTGGTGGGCGTACCTGCTCGGACCGGCGATCGGGGCGCTCGTGGCGGTGGGCATTGCCCAGATCCTGCGCGGGCCGGGCGGCGGGCTGTCCGGGACCAGGGCAGCACAGGGCACGCTCGGCACGCTGTGGCACCCAACCCGGATTGGGGAACCGCAGGCCGCGCCGGAGCGGCCGGGGGCTGCCGAGCCGCCCGAGCCGCCTGGTGCGGGGCCGGGTTCCGGCGGCGAGGCACCGGCCGGCGAGGGCGCCGGCGACGAGGGCACCTGACATGACCGATCGGCAGGGCTCCGCACGGCTCACCGGGATGCTCAGCCTGACCTGCGGCTCGCGCAGCCGATGCAGGTGGTCGCGGTCGGCCTGGCCGCCAGGCGAGCCGCAGCGATGGCCTTGCCGCACCGTTCGCACCGGCCGTACTGGCCGGACTCGAGCCTGCCGATAGCCGCGTCCACCGCTGCGAGTTGCCGGGTGGCCTGGTCGATCAGGGCAGCGATGTGCTGCCGCTCGAATGCGATCGTGGCACCTTCCGGATCGTGCTCGTCGTCGGCATTGGCCTGCCCGGCGGCCTCGATGATCGCGCTGAAGTCGCGGTCCAGTGCCGCTAGCCGGTCCAGTGCCGCTTGCCGCTCCGCGGCCAGCAAGGCGCCACGGCTACTGTCAGCCGTCATGATTCCTGCTTACCACTGCCGGCCCGGCGGTCCGGACCACCGGAGATCGACTGGTTCGGATCGACGCCGGCGCCGGGTGCCCAATGTGCGCTGCCTGGCGAAATAAGGCAGGCTTGCGACCATGGCACCCGACACCCTCACCCTGATGGCTGTGCATGCACATCCCGACGACGAGGCATCGAGCACCGGCGGTGTGCTCGCCCTCTACTCTGACCAGGGTGTCCGGACGGTCGTCGTCACCTGCACCAACGGCGAGTTCGGCGATGCTCCCGGCCAGATCAAGCCGGGCGAGGACGGGCACGACGAGCGGGCCGTGGCCGGCCTGCGGCTGGCCGAACTGCAACAGTCGTGCAAGATCCTCGGCGTGAGCAGCCTGGAGCTGCTCGGCTACCACGATTCAGGCATGCCGGACTGGGAGTTCAGAGACCGGCCGGGCGCGTTCTGCAACGTGCCGCTGGACCTCGTGGCCGAGCGAATCGGCGGGCTGATCGAGCTGTACCGCCCGCAGATCGTGATCTCCTACGACGACAAGGGCATGTACCAGCACCCCGACCATGTGCATGCCGCGAGGGCGGCGCAGGCAGCGGCGGCGCAGTCCGGCATCCCGGCGAAGTACTACCAGACGGCGATGCGCGGCAGCGACTGGCGCAAGGTGTGGGAGGCGCTGCGCGAACTCGGCGCCGAGGTACCGGACCCCGGCGAGTTCACGGCTGAGCAGCGCAGGCAGATGGAGGAGGCCGAGCAGCGGATCACCACGACGGTGGACATCCGGCCGGTCCTCGAGCGCAAGCGCGAGGCTCTGTTCGCGCATGCCAGCCAGATCCAGGAGTCCTGGTTCAGCAAGCTGCCACCGCAGATCGCCGCGCAGACCTTCGGGCGGGAGAGCTTCGTCCGGGCGTCCGACACGACCGGAGCCGCGGTGCCGGAAGAGGACTTGTTCGCCGGCCTGCGTTAGCCACGATGGCCCGGCTGTAGCACAAGGAGCCATACGGCACGATTGATGCGTGCTCACGATACTGGTTCGCCTGTTCGGCCCGCACCACCGGAAGCACATCGCGGTGCTGCTATCGGCGGCCGCCTGCTGCGTGCTGGCCGGTGCCGGGGCATTCGCCGCCACCCAGGGGCTGCCGTTCAGCACCGGCTTGTACTGGGCGATCACCACTGCGACGACGGTCGGGTACGGCGACGTGACGCCGCACAACGCGGCCGGCCGGGTGGTCGCCTCGCTCGTCATGCTCATCACGATCCCGCTGCTGGCCTCGGTGTTCGCGCTCGCGAGCGCCGACGCGGCAGCGGCCGGAATACGAAGGATCCTGGCTATGCGCAGCCACTTCCCGGAGGGCCGCTACCGCCTGGTGATCGGCACGAACGACGCGGTGCCCGCGATCCTGGCCGAACTGGCCATGGCGGGGATCCCGGTGGTGCTGGTCGCCGACACCGATCCGGTCGGCGTCCCGCCGGAGGTTCACCTGGTGCGCGGCGACCCGACCGACGAGACAGTCCTGCGGTCAGCCAGGCCGGAAGGCGCCGAGCAGGCACTGATCACCGGGCAGTCGGACGGAGACGTGCTGGTCAGTTCGGTGCTGCTGCGCAAGCTGGCTCCCCGCCTGGAGACGGCCGCCCTGGTGAGCTCATCATCGGTGCGCGAGGCGCTCACCGCGCTGGGCGTCCATCAGGTCATCTCGGCGCACGCGCTGATCGCGTCGACGCTGGCGAAGAGCCTGGAGGCGCCGCACGCCGGGGACATGCTCGCCCATCTCGTCGGATCGAACAACCATCGGCTCAGCGAGCTCGAGGCCGGCGCGAACGCCGTCGGCCGGCCGCTGAGCGCCATCCGGGACGAGCGTGACGGTCTCGTGCTCGGCCTGGTGCACGATGGCAGGTTCGCGCTCGGGATAGGCGACGACCCGGTGATTCAGGCAGGCGACCGGCTCCTGGTCGCCGTCGCCGAGCCGGCGGGCGGTCCGGCCGCGCGCCGTCACCGGTGAGAAGACCCGCAAGAGCGGGCGGGTGCGTGCGTGCTGACTGCACCACGGTCACACTGGGCTGGTGGGCGATCGCGTCCGGGCCGGGATACGGGTCGAGGGAGTAGTTCAGGGCGTAGGTTTCCGCCCGTACGTCTACTCGCTGGCGACCGGCCTGGGGCTGGCCGGCCTGGTGGGCAACGACGTCGACGGCGTGTTCGCCGAAGTCGAGGGCAGCGCGCGGGCGGTGGCGAGGTTCCTCGCCCTGCTCGGGCAGGAGGCGCCGCCACTGGCCAGGATCGAGCGGATCAGCTCGACCCGCCTCGGCGTGACCGGGGCCGCGGACTTCGCCATCGTGCCCAGCCAGGCTGGCGGCGAGCGCCGTACGCTGATCGCCGCGGACAGCGCGACCTGCGCGGACTGTTTGCGCGAGCTCGCGGACCCGGCCGACCGAAGGTACCGCTACCCGTTCATCAACTGCACGAACTGCGGCCCGCGCTTCACGATCGTCCGCGACGTGCCCTACGACCGGCCGCTCACCACGATGAGCGGCTTCGGAATGTGCGCGCCGTGCGCGGCCGAGTATCACGATCCGGCGGACCGCCGCTTCCACGCTCAGCCGGTCTGCTGCCCGGCCTGTGGCCCGCGCCTGTCGCTGGTGACCCCGGACGGAACGCGACTGTCCGGCAGCGATCCCGTGGCGGCCGCCGCCGGACTGCTGCGTTGCGGCCGGGTCGTCGCCGTCAAGGGACTCGGCGGATATCACCTCGCGGTCGACGCCGGAAACTCCGAGGCTGCGGCCGCGCTGCGCGCGCGCAAGCACCGTGAGGACAGGCCGTTCGCGGTCATGGTGCCCGACCTTGCCACGGCCGGCCAGCTGTGCGTGCTGGACCAGGCCGCGCGGCGACTGCTGATGAGCCCCCGGCGGCCGATCGTGCTGCTGCCGCGGCGATCCGGCGCGAGCGTGCCGGTCGCGCCGGCCGTGGCGCCGGGTAACCGGCAGCTCGGGCTGATGCTGCCGTACACCCCGCTGCATCACCTGCTGCTCGAGGCGGTGGCCGGGCCGATCGTGGCCACCAGCGGCAACGTGTCGGACGAGCCGATCGCTTACGGCGACGGCGAGGCGCTGGCGCGGCTGGCTGGCATCGCCGACGCCTTCCTGCTGCACGACCGCCCGATTCAGATCAGGGCCGACGACTCGGTTGTCCGCGTGCTCGGCGGTCGCGAGTCGGTCATCCGCCGCTCCCGTGGCTACGTGCCCGAGCCGCTCACGACCAGCCTCCGGTTCCGCCGGCCGGTACTGGCCTGCGGCGCGGAGCTCAAGAACACCTTCTGCCTCGCCACCGGGAACCGGGTGTTCGTCTCCCAGCACATTGGCGACCTGGCGAACGCCGAGACGCTGCGCTCCTTCACCGAGGGGATCGAGCACTTCCGGCGGCTGTTCGACGTGGTGCCGCAAGTCGTGGCGCATGACATGCATCCGGATTACCTTTCCACCAAGTACGCGGCGCAACTGGATGGTGTCGAACTGCTGGCAGTCCAGCATCATCACGCGCATATCGCCTCGTGCCTGGCCGACAACTCCGAGGCCGGGCCCGTCATCGGGGTGGCTTTCGACGGGACCGGTTACGGTGCCGACGGGACCGTCTGGGGCGGCGAGTTCCTGATCGCCGACCTGGCCGGGTTCGAGCGGGCCGGCTGCCTGGAGCCGGTACCGATGCCGGGCGGCGAGGCGGCGATCAGGCAGCCGTGGCGGATGGCCGCCGCCTACCTGGCCGCCTGCTACCCGGCCGGGCCGCCAGCCGGCCTGGCAGTCGTCCGGCGGAACGAGCGCCGCTTCGCAACTGTCCTCGCGATGGCGGATCGCCACGTCAACTCGCCGCTGACGTCGAGCGCCGGACGGCTATTCGACGCCGTAGCCGCGCTGGCCGGCATCCGGGACGTTGTCAGCTACGAGGGCCAGGCCGCCATCGAGCTGGAGCAGGCCGCCGATGCGCACGAGCGCGGCAGTTACCCGGCCGCGATCGCCGGCCGTGCGGGGCGGCTATCCGTGCACGGGGCGGACCTGGTGCGCGCGGCCGCGGACGACATGCTGGCTGGCGTCGCGCCGGCGGTGATCGCCGCACGCTTCCACAATGGCCTCTCGGCCGCGATCGTTACCGTCTGTGCCCGGCTGCGTGAGCAGAGCGGGCTCTCGGTAGTCGCGCTTTCTGGCGGGGTGTTCCAGAACCAGTTGCTGACCGGCCAGGTCGTGGCTGGGCTTGCGGACGAGGGCTTCCGGGTGCTGGTGCACAGCCGGGTGCCGTGCAACGACGGCGGGATCAGCCTGGGGCAAGCCGCGGTAGCGGGCTCCCGCGACCGGCTAGCCGGAGGCCCGATCAGCAAATCCGCGGCAACGGGTCGCCCACCAGGAGGTCGATGATCCTGGTCCCGCCGAACGCGGTCGTGAGCTGGACGATGCCGGGCGGCCCGGTAGTGACGGTACCGATGATCGCCGCTTCGGCACCCAGCGGATGTGCCCGCAGCGCTGCCAGCGCGGGGGCGGCGTCCCCGGGGCTCACGACTGCCACCAGCCGCCCCTCACAGGCGACGTACATCGGGTCGACGCCAAGCAGTTCCGACGCGCCGCGTACCTGAGCGCGAACCGGGATGTCGTCTTCGGCGACCATGACGCCGACCCGGGCGGCGGCGGCGATCTCGTTGAGTATCGTGGCGACGCCACCCCTGGTGGCATCGCGCAGGGCCCGCACTCCGGGCGCCGCTGTGAGCAAGCCCGCGACCAGGCCGTTCAGCGGCGCGGTGTCCGAGCAGATGTCGGCCTCGATGTCCAGCTCGCCGCGGGCCAGCATGATGGTGACGCCGTGATCACCGATGGGGCCGGAGACCAGGATCACGTCGCCTGGCCGCGCTTGCGCCACGCCGAGGTCGGTGTCGCGAGAAATGACGCCGAGGCCGGCTGTCGTGACGTAGCAGCCGTCGGCCTTGCCCTTTTCCACCACCTTGGTGTCGCCGGCCACCACCTGAACGCCGGCCCGGCTAGCGGCAGCCTGCATCGAGGCGGCGATCCTGGCCAGGTCGGAGACCGGGAATCCCTCCTCGAGGATGAATCCGGCGGACAGGTACAGCGGTACCGCGCCGGCCATCGACAGGTCGTTGACCGTGCCGTTCACAGCGAGATCGCCGATGTCGCCGCCGGGAAAGAACAGCGGCCTGACGACGTAGGAGTCGGTCGTCATTGCGAGCCTGACGCCGTTCACGGCCAGCCGGGCGGCGTCTTCCAGGGGCTCGAGCAGCGGGTTGCGGAAGGCATCGAGGAAGATCGCCTCGACGAGCGACTGGGTCGCCTTGCCGCCCGCCCCATGGGACATCGTGATGCGAGCTTCCCTCACTCGCGGGCGGGCCTGCCTGGCGCGGTCGATTCGTGCCAGCACCCGCTCCTCGCGCGCGTACGGCCATTCTTCCGCATGCTCGCGCAGGGCATCCTCGATCCTGCCCGAGCTGGCCGGGGTGTCGTGCGGCGCGGTCACCGGGCGCTCGCCTCGCTGACCCGGCGCCGGGTGAGCCGGCCGTAGTTGTAATACGCGGCACAGGCGCCTTCCGGCGAGACCATGCACGTGCCGATCGGCGTCTCCGGCGTGCACGCGGTGCCGAATACCTTGCACTCCCACGGCTTGAGCACGCCTTTCAGCACTTCGCCGCATTGGCATGCCGTGGGGTCGGCGACCCGGATGCCCGGCACGGAGAACAGCGCCTCGGCATCGAACCTCGCGTAGGCATCCCGGACTTTCAGCGCGGAGTAAGAGATGAACCCGAGCCCGCGCCACTCGAAGTAGGGGCGCAGCTCCATGGTCTGCCCGATGGCGCGCAGCGCCGCCGGATTCCCGTCCAGGGAAACGACGCGGGAGTACTGGTTCTCGATCACCGCCTGCCCGCGGGACAGCTGCAGCATCAGCAGGTAGATCGACTGCAGGATATCGAGCGGCTCGAAGCCGGCCACGACGACGGGCTTTCCGTGGTCGCGGGCGATGAATTCATACGGCCGGCAACCGATCACCACGGACACATGACCGGGCCCGATGAAGCCATCAAGGCGCAGGTCGGGCGAATCGAGGATGGCCTTGATCGCCGGGATGATCGTGACGTGATTGCAGAACACCGAGAAGTTCGGCAAGCCCTCAGCGGCGGCACGCAACACCGTCATGGCGGTAGACGGCGCGGTCGTCTCGAACCCGATAGCCATGAAGACCACGTGCTTGTCCGGATTCTGCCGGGCGATCTTGAGCGCGTCGAGCGGCGAGTAGACCATGCGGATGTCGCTGCCGCGAGCTTTGGCATCGAAGAACGATCCGTCGCTGCCGGGGACGCGCATCATGTCGCCAAATGACGTCAGGATGACGCCCGGCTGGCTGGCGATGGCCATCGCGTCGTCTACCCGGCCCATCGGGATCACGCAGACCGGGCAACCGGGGCCGTGAACCAGCGTCACCTGCTCGGGCAGGTAGTCCTGCAGGCCGTGCTTGTAGATCGTGTGAGTGTGGCCGCCGCACACTTCCATGAGCTTGTACTGCCGGCCAGGCTCGCAGAGGGCGGCGATCCGGACGGCGAGTGCGCGTGCCTTGCCGGAGTCACGGAACTCGTCGACGAACTTCATCGCTGCTCCTGCCTGCTCGATCCGGGTATGCCTACTCGATCCGTGAGTCGGCCAGGGCAGCGAGTTCGTCTTCGTACGCCTGGCCGATCGCGGCGAGGAACCGCATTGTCGCGGCGGCCTCGGTCTCGTCGATCTTCGACAGCGCGAACCCGACATGGATGAGTACCCAGTCTCCCGGCTCGATCTGATCACCGGCGAGCAAGCCGACGTTGATGACCCGCTTGACTCCGCTCACATTGACCTTGGCCAGGTCTGCCTGGCCGGGCAGGAACTCGATCACCTCACCGGGAATGCCGAGGCACATGAGCCTGCTCCTTCGGTGTCTCCAGGCCGGCGCTGCCGCTCAGTGCGTCCTGACACAGCTCCCAGAGGATGTTGCCCATCGTGGTCTGGGCTTCCTGGATGCGATGCACGGATGTGGATGGCGCGACGAACAGATAGTCCATGCTGTCCAGCTCGGCCATCTTGCCGCCGGCGTAGCCGGCGAAACCCACCGTGAGCATGCCGCGCCTGCTGGCCTCGTCAAGGGCGCGCAGCAGGTTCTCGGAATTGCCGCTGGTCGACAGCCCCACGGCGATGTCGGACTTGCCGCCGAACGCAGCCAGCTGCCGGGCGAAGACGACGTCGACGCCGATGTCGTTACTGAGGGCGGTCAGCACCGCCGCGTCGCTGGCGAGACTGAGCGCTGGCAATGGCCTGGCAGTCCCGCCGGGGTACAGGAAGAGGGTGGCAAGCTGCTGCGCATCGGTTGCGCTGCCGCCGTTGCCGAAGGCCAGCAGCCGGCCGTCCGCAGCGAACCGCCTGGCCATCTCCCGCGCGCAGGCCAGCAACTGGCCTGCCATGGCGTCCCGCACGGCCCGGCGCAGGCTGAGTATCTCCGCCGTCTTGGCGATCGTCGACTGCCTGACCTGGTCAAGCAGCCCGGACGCGGCTGTCGTGCCCTGGTAAAGGAACGGGTACAGCGACTCGATCGATCCCGGTGGTGCCGTCATGCCGGCACCACCGCTATCGCTTCCCCGGCGTGCACCAGGATCCTGTCGCCGACCTCGGCAGCTACCAGCGCCACGCTCACTTCCCCGGTGCCGCCGCCGGCCTCGACGAGGGCGAGCCCGCCGGGGAGCAAGCGCATGACCGTTA
This sequence comes from Actinomycetota bacterium, assembly GCA_027314515.1. GTDB lineage: Bacteria > Actinomycetota > Actinomycetes > Streptosporangiales > Streptosporangiaceae > JAJYUU01. Next base: position 10,633 of record DAHVAR010000060.1, on the reverse strand, counting down.
CCTGGACGGCCGTATCCGAGCAGGTGATGCATGCCTCGCCGGGGCAATCAGGAACGTCGCGCCGGGCCTTCGTCATGCGCCCGCCTCCGGTGCCAGTACGCCGGGCTGCTCAAGGAACACGTGCACTAGCTCCCACAGCAGGTGGTAGGCGGTCACCTGAAGTTCCCTGACGATGCGCGGATCCGCTGACCGGGTGATCAGCAGGTGGCCGACGGCGGGACAAGCGGCGATGGCGCCGCCGTCCCCGCCGACGAGCGCGATCGTCAGCATGCCGAGTTCGCGGGCCGTGAGCAGGCCGGACAGGACGCTGGAAGAGTTGCCGTCGGTGTCGATGCCGAGCGCGATGTCGGCGGAGGTTCCCAGGTAACGCAATTGATGGCTGAAGATCGCGGCCATTCCGTCGCGGGCCGCGATGCCGGTCACGGTCGCGATATCGGCGGTCAGCGAGATGGCCGGCAGCGCGCGCTTCCCGACGATGACCGGGTGCACGAACTCGACGGCGACGTGCTGCGCGTCCGCGCTCGGCCCGCCGGTGCCGAAGACGACTAGCGTGCCGCCCTGATGGAACCTGGCCGCAATCTGATAGCAGGCTGCCGCGACAGCCGCCGCCTGCATCGCGAAATCGTGCAGCGGCTGCTCCCGGCGGTCGAACAGGCTGTCGGCCTGCGGGCTGACCCGAGCCTGCGCAGCCGGGTGAGCTGCCGTAATCGTGCCAGCAGCGAGCGATGCCGGTTCCTGCGGCGCTGTCATCCCGCTGACAATACATTACGGACGGTAATCGCGCGCTTACGCTTCCCGCCGTCAGTGAGCGCCCGGAAGCGCTCGCCGGCATTTGCGATGATATGGCGGCGGAAGGAAAGCTCATCTTGCGCGATGGTTCGCCGGCTAGCAACTCCCGGCCGGTGCGGCTGATCTTGCTGCATCACATCCTGGACAGCCTGATCGACAGCAGAGTTTCGCGTGCCTGATCGCTGGCTCGGCGGCCTGGGCACGTTCCTGGCAGTCGGGATCGGCACCGAGCCGATAGCGGTCGCCGGCCTGTACGCGGCATTCCGGCGCCGCGGCTGGATTGGCGGCGGCAGTTAGCAGGCGACGCCGCGGATGTCTCGGCGCCGCCGGGGAAGCCCTACCCTGACGGGATGGTGACAAAAATGGCCGTGCCCAGGGCGGCGCGGTGGCGGAAGCCGGAGACTCACCTCGGCCTGCTGCGGCGGGCCCGGCAGATTAACCGGATTCTGGCCGAGACCTATCCGGATGCGCACTGCGAGCTGGACTTCCGGAATCCGTTCCAGCTGCTGATCGCGACCGTGCTGTCCGCGCAGACCACGGACGTCCGGGTGAACCTGACCACGCCAGCCCTCTTCGCGAAATACCCGACGCCGGAAGACCTCGCGACGGCCGACCCCGAACATGTTGAAGCCCTGCTGAAGCCGACCGGATTCTTCCGGGCCAAGACGAAGGCGGTGCTGGGCTTGTCGGCGGCCATCAGGGACTTGCACGGCGGCGAGGTACCGGGCCGGCTCGATGCCCTGGTCACGCTGCCGGGCGTGGGGCGGAAGACGGCGAACGTCGTGCTCGGCAATGCGTTCGGAGTGCCCGGCATCACGGTCGACACCCACTTCGCGCGCCTTTCCCGCCGGTTCGGCTGGACCAGCCAGGACGACCCGGTCAAGATCGAGCAGGAGGTCGGGGAGCTGTTCCCGAAGTCGGAGTGGACGATGCTGTCGCACCGGCTGATCTGGCACGGCCGGCGGATCTGCCATGCCCGCAAGCCTGCCTGCGGCGCCTGCCCGGTCGCCGGCCTCTGCCCGTCGTTCGGCACCGGCCCGACCGACGCGGACATCGCGAGCAAGCTTGTCAAGACCGGGCCATTCTCTTGACCGCTGAACCCGACAGCGCCGCGGGCGCCGATCTGGCGGATGCTGCGCCCGCGTGGCTGGAAAGGCTGGTCGCCGCCGCCGCGGACATGGAGGTCCCGGCTGCGCTGCGCCCGGCCGGCCGCGGCCGGGCGGCCGCGGTGCTGATCCTGTTCGGCATCGGCCCGGCCGGCCCCGATCTGCTCCTCATCGAACGTTCCGCGCTGCTGCGCAAGCACCCCGGACAGCCCGCCTTTCCCGGCGGCGCGGTCGACGAGACCGACGAGAGCCCGGTCCATGCCGCGCTCCGGGAGGCCGCCGAGGAAACCGGTGTCGACCCTGCCGGAGTGCGCGTGCTAGCGGTGATGCCGGAGCACTACATCTGGCGCAGTGACTTCCGGGTGACGCCGGTGATCGGCTGGTGGCATACGCCGGTGCCGGTCGCGCCGGGTGACCCGGCGGAGATCGCCGCTGTCATCCGCGTGCCGGTGGCCGAGCTGGCGAGCCCGGCGAACCGGATGATGATCCGTTACCCGGGCGGGCAGTCAGGTCCGGCGTTCCGCGCCGAGGGCCTGATCGTCTGGGGCTTCACGGCCATGCTGCTGGATCGCGTGCTCGCCATCGGCGGCTTCGAGCAGTCATGGAACTCGGGCCGGCTGATCAGCTTCCCGGCCGGCGAACGGCCGGCAACCTGGCCATCGCCGGGCAGTTGACGTCTCGGGCGGGTTACACATGCCGCACCGGGGCAGGCCGCGCTATAAGTTGTTGAGGTGCCCGGTGACCTGCTCGACCTCATCCTGCTCGCGCTGATCGCTGCGTTCGCCGTGGCCGGGTACCGGCAGGGCTTCATCATCGGCGTGCTGTCGCTGGCCGGCTTCGTGCTGGGCGTCGCAGGCGGGGCGTTCATCGCGCCCGGAATCTCCCGTGCGGTCGCCAAGAGCCAGCAATGGCAGGCATTCGTGGCGATCCTGGTCGTATTCGCGGTGGCCGTCATCGGCATGCTGATCGCATCGGGGCTCGGCGTCGCGATCCGGTCGCGGCTGAGCGGCCGTCCGGCGACCGTTATCGACTCGCTCGGCGGGGCCGTCGTGAATATCGCCGCCGTCCTGATCGTCGCCTGGCTGATCGGCTCGTTCCTGGTGAATACCCAGTTCCCGGCCATCTCCCGGCAGGTTGGCAACTCGGCGCTGCTGCGTACCGTCGACGCCGTGATGCCGCGCTCCGCGCTGTACCTGCCGGTCTTTCCTGGCTTGCGGAGCCTGTTGTCGAACGGGCTGTATTCCCAGGTCTTCAGCGCCATCGGGGCCGAGGATAGCCTGAGCCTCGCTGCCGGAAACCCTGCGGTGCTGCGAGCACCGGGGGTGGCCAGGGATGAGCAGAGCATCGTCAAGATCACGGGCGTCGCGCGCGAGTGCTCACAGAAAATCGAAGGCTCCGGCTTCGTGATCGCCCGGCAGCACGTCCTGACCAATGCCCACGTCGTCGCCGGAGTCAACGCGAACCTGAACGTCTACCCGCCCGGCGGCGGCCAGGAGCTGCCGGCCCGCGTGGTGCTCTATGACCCGCAGCGCGACCTGGCCGTGCTCTATGTCCCTGGCCTGTCCGCGCCGCCGCTGAAGCTGGCCGGACCCGCCTCGAACGGTACCAGCGCCGCCGTGGTCGGCTATCCGGAGAATGAGCCGCTCACCAAGGTCCCGGCCAGGATCGGGCTCAGCATCATGGCCTCGGGTCCGAACATCTACTCGACTCAGAATGTCACCCGGCAGATCTACCCGATCAAGGCGAAGATCCGGCCGGGTAATTCGGGCGGGCCGCTGCTCGCCCGCGACGGGCAGGTGTACGGCGTGGTGTTCGCTGCCTCCACCGACTATTCCGATATCGGGTACGCCCTCACCTCGCTCGAGGTGCGCAGCGATGTCCTGGCCGGCAGTCAGGACTACGCGGCCGTATCCACGCAGGGCTGCCAGGACGGCTAGGTCCGGGCTGCTTCGCCCGGCATCCGCAGCCTGACGCGCAGGCCGCCGGCGTCTAGCTGCCCCGCGCCGGACCGTTCGATCTGCGCGGCAAGTTCGGCGCAGCTCAGCCGCAGCCCGGCTACGTCGACGCCGTGCGGGCCGACGGCGGGGTAGCCCGCCAGCCGGTCGGCGCCCCGCCGCAGCAGGCTGGCGGCACCGCGGGCATTGCCGCGCAGCGCGTGCGTCAGGCCGACCGCGATCTGGGCCAGGCCCTGCCAGAGATCGCGTTCGGCCGGCGGAGCGGCCTTCCAGGCTGCCTCGAGCACCTCATGCGCGTGGAACGGGCGGTCGGCGTCAATCAGTTTCTGGGCGGTCGCCAGTACTTCCAGCGGCGGCCTGGGCCGGTCGTCGGCGGGCGGCTGGCCGACTGCGTCCCTTGCCAGCGGGCGACCCAGCGCGTCGCGTGGCCGGGCATTCCGCGCCCGGCCGACGGCATCGCGGTCTCGGCTGGCTGGCATGAGCTAGCGTTCGGGCTCAGGGTCAGCCAGCCACGAACGCAGCTCGAAGTCGAACCGGTCGGCCGCCTCCTCATGCGGGAAGTGGCCGATCCCGTCCAGCAGCCGCCACCGGTACGGCGCCTCGACATAGACGCCGGAACCGCGGGCAGCACCTGGCAGCACGCACGGGTCGAGCGCCCCGTGCAGGTGCAGCGTGGGGACCTGGATCGGCGATCGCATCATGCGGGTATAGGCGATCCCGTCCGGCCGGAACCTGGACCGCAGGTACCACCTGTGGTACTCGAGGGCAGAGTGGGCAACGGACGGCACGCACATCGCATCCGCATACCGCCGCTCCGTTTCCCGATCTGGCCACCCCGGCCCTGACCAGGCGGAGAGCAGCCGCCCGACCCGGCTGGCCCCGTCCTTGAGCAGCCGCCGCTCGGGCAGCATGGGCAGCTGGAAGCCGAGAGCGTAGCTCATGCTCTTGGCCTGGGCGAATGGCGCCGTCAACACGGCGGCGCGCAATCGCAATGGGTGCGGCATGGAGACGATCGCGAGCCGCCGGACGACTTTCGGGTGGTAAGTGGCCATCGTCCAGGCGATCAGCCCGCCCCAGTCGTGCCCGACCACCACGGCGTTCGCCTCGCCGAGCGCGCGGACCATGCCGGCAGCGTCGGAGGCCGCGGTCACCAAGTCGTAACCGCGCGGCGGCTTGTCGCTGCCACCATATCCGCGCAGGTCCGGGGCCGCGACACGAAACCCGGCCCGGCTGAGCGAGTCGAGCTGGCGCCGCCATGCCCACCAGAACTCCGGGAACCCGTGCAGCAGCAGCACGAGCGGTCCGTCGCCGCTTTCGGCAAGATGGAACCGGGTGCCGTTGGCGCTCACTGACCGGTGGGTCCATGGGCCGGGCAGGTAGATGGAGTCGTTGCCGCGCGCGGGCATGGCTAGCTGGCTTTAGCTGAGGCCCTGGCCGAGCTGCGGGACTTGCCGCGGCGTAGCAGCGACACGCCGTCGGCCAGGCTGCGCCTGGTCTTGCTCATCCCGTCGAGCTTGCGCACCATCCGCAGCCCGACCAGCGCAGCGATGCCAATGATCAGAACGCATGTGCCAGCGACGATCAGGAATGCCGCCCACAGCCAGACGTGCAGTGCGTTCAGGCCGAAGGCGAAGGCGAAGGCGAGCAGCATCAGCACCAGGCAGGCGGCGAACATCGCGAGCACTGCGAGCCCGGCGCCGATCCCGAGGCGCTTGGCGTCGGCCTTCAGTTCCAGCTTGGCAAGTTCGAGCTCGTATCTGACCAGTTGCGAGACGTCCCTGGCCGCCACGGAGACTAGATCGCCGATGGACTGATCAGTCACGCCGGCTGCCGCGCGCCTGACCGCGGGATCGGCCATGGGTACCTCCCTGTTTCACGCTGTCGACTCAAAGTCTTGCTTATCCCCAATGGCGGCAGGAGCCGGCATCCGATATTTGGCAATAGCCATGCGGCACGCGAACGCTGACGCGGCATTATCCGGGGCTCCCCCGATAGTGGCAAAGTCAGCCGCACGCAGGCCAGCCCGCTGCCGGACGGATTCCGGCGCGCACCGCAAACGGCGCCCCCGGCCAGGGGCGCCGTCGCACGGACACGTCAGACCGGGCTACCAAGCGTGCACCCTTACACTGCCGTGGTAGGCAGACGATGGCGAGCGCCCTGGTACTCCCGGCGCTCTTTGCGCCACTATTCGCCTGCCACGGCACGCCTCCCGCGGCTGGTCGCGCGTGGGTACCCGGCTTCCGTGTACGGGCCAGTGGCCCGTGATTCCTTTGTACTGGCCCCCCGTCGTTTTGGGAAGCCCGTGCCGTGATGGATTCGTTATCTCGATCGATCGAGCCGGTTGCATGCCCGCGGGCAACCCGGCCGTCCGGCCTGGCGGTGGCCCCTGGCCGCGGCAAGAAAACAGTTGCAGTTTGTCCCGGTACTCTCGACGGATGCACCCGCGGTCCGGCAGCATAAGGGGAAGGCACAGCAACCCTTTGCGCTTCGGCCTGACCCGCTGGTAACTTGCCCCGATTGCAACTAGGCTTTCTTGGGTAACGGACCCGGCTCTGCCCCCCCGGAGCCGGACCGTATGGCGACCCCCGTTCTCCCCCCCGACGGGGGTCGCCCCATGTCTGGCCACTTTTGCGCAGTAATTGCGCAGGCCGGGGCGGCAATGACAGCAGGCCCTTACCTTCCCTGCGGCTGTCAGGCAGCATCGCCGGGCTGACCGGCGAGCAGGCACTGCAGGAGGGCGATCGCACCGTCCTTGGTGAGCGGCTCGTTGCCGTTGCCGCACTTGGGCGACTGGATGCACGACGGGCAGCCGGACGTGCAATCGCAACTGGCGATGGCATCAGCGGTAGCCGTCAGCCAGCGACTCGCGGTGGCGAAGCCACGCTCGGCGAACCCGGCTCCGCCGGCGTGGCCGTCGTAGACAAAGACAGTCAGCCGCCCCGTGCTCGGGTGCAGGTCCGCGGACACCCCGCCCACGTCCCAGCGGTCGCACGCCGCCAGCAGCGGCAGCATGCCGATGGATGCGTGCTCGGCGGCGTGGGCCGCGCCGCCGAGATGGGTGCCTGCGAGGGGAACCACGAGGTCGTTCGGGATAGTCCACCAGACAGCGGCCGTGACAAGGGTTCGCTCCGGCAGCTCGAGCGCCACCTCGGCTTCCCTCCTTTTCGACTCGGAACGGACGCGTGTGTACCCCACCACCTGCCGTGTCACCCGCACCTCGCCGAACACGACGTCAGCTCCGCCCCAGCGCGCGTGACGGTGCTCCGCGATCACGTCGATGTCGGTGATGTCGCGCGCCTGGGTGCTGTACCCGGGATCGCGGCACTCCACCAGCGCCACCCGGTCGTCCAGGTCCAGCTTGCCCACCAGGTAGCTCTCGCCCTGGTGCAGGTAGACGGCGCCGTCGTGGACGAACCGGTGCGCGGACGGCTCGTCCATCGTCCCCACCAGGCGGCCTGTCTCCTCCTCCACCACCCGCACCGGCCGCCCGGCCCCGCCGCGCAGGCTAATCCGCCTGGCGGGGTGGTCCCTGCGGGCGGGATGCCAGCCGGACTGCCGCCTCCTGAGCTCGCCCGCCTCGGTCAGGCCGTTCACGGCCGTCGCGGCGGCCGGGCCGAACAGGTCAAGGTCCGGGTCGGTCAGCGGGAGCTCGGCGGCGGCCGCGGCCAGGTGCGGCGCCAGCACGTACGGGTTGGCCGGATCGAGCACGGCCGGCTCGAGCGGATGGTGCAGCAGCGTGTCCGGGTGGTGGATCAGGTACGTGTCGAGCGGGTCGTCGCGGGCGATGAACACCGCGGTGGCGGGCCGCCCGGCGCGGCCGGCCCGGCCGGCCTGCTGCCACAGCGACGACCAGGTGCCAGGCCAGCCGGCGATGAGCACCGCGTCGAGGGCGGGGATGTTGACGCCTAGTTCGAGCGCGGTGGTGGCGGCCATGCCGGTGATCCGCCCGTTGCGCAGCCCGGCCTCCAGGTCGCGGCGGTCGTCCGCCAGGTAGCCGGACCGGTATGCCGCGACCTCGTCGCCTTGTCCTTTGCCGAGGGCGGTGCGCGCGGTGAGCGCGACGGTTTCCGCGCCGCGCCGGGACCTGATGAAGGCGAGCGCGGGCACCTCCGACCTGACCAGCGCGGCCAGCAGGTCCGCCGCCTCCCCGGTGGCCGCGCGGCGGGACCTGACAACGCCAGGCGTGTGCAGCAACGGGGGTTCCCACAGCGCGAACGTGAGCGGCACGCGGGGCGAGCCGTCCTCGGCGACCGCGACTACGTCCAGGCCGGTCAGCAGCCGGGCGCCCGTGGCGGGCTCGGCGATCGTCGCGGAGGCGAGCACGAAGACCGGCGCCGCCTGGCCATCTTCCGGCTTGTGGTGCGCGGCGACCCGGCGCAGCCTGCGCAGCACCTGCGCGACGTGCGAGCCGAAGACCCCCCGGTAGTTGTGGCACTCGTCGATGATCACCACGCGCAGCCGCTTGAAGAAGCCGCGCCAGCGGGTGTGGTTCGGCAGCAGCGCTTGGTGCAGCATGTCAGGGTTGGTCAGCAGGTAGTTGGCGTGGGCCTGTGCCCAGGCCCGGTCGGCAGCGGTCGAGTCGCCGTCGTAGCAGGTCGCGCGCACTCCTGGCACGCCGAGGGCGCGGACCGCCTGCAACTGGTCGGCGGCGAGCGCCTTGGTCGGCGCGATGTACAGCACCGTGCCGCCGTCGAGTATCTCTGACAGCGCCGCGGCGAGATATCCGGCGGATTTGCCCGAGGCTGCCCTGGTGGCGATGATCACGTTCTGTCCGGCGCGGGCGAGCGCCGCGGCCTGCGCCTGGTGTGTCCACGGGGCTTCGATACCGCTGGCGGCGAGCGCGTCAGCCACCTCGGTATGGATCGATTGCGGCCATGATGTGGTTTGCCCCGCCCGGCCGGGTATGTGCTCTAGGTGCACGAGTTCTCCCGCATGCTGCGCGGCCCTCAAGACCGAGAGCGCGGAGACAGGCGTGACCGTAGACACGGTTTAAAGTGTGACATCCTCTAGGCGGGTGCCGGACACTTTGATTTCGTATAGACATGTACCCGGAGCGTGGTTGAATGCCGAGCAGGGGTCGGCCGCCACGACGCAAGAGATGACGCCTTCACGGCGCTGGAGGATTTTGTGGATCTGAAGCTTGGCCACAACAACAAGGACGGTATCGAGGTCGTCGACGTCGAGGGTGAGATCGACGTCTACACCGCACCGCGCCTTCGCGAACTGCTCATCGAGCTTGTCAACAAGAAGAACTACCAGCTGGTAGTGAACATGGAGAAGGTCGAGTTCCTCGACTCCACGGGCCTCGGGGTCCTGGTCGGCGGGCTCAAGCGGGTCCGCGCCCACGACGGGTCGCTCGACCTGGTCTGCACGCAAGAGCGCATTCTGAAGATCTTCCGCATCACCGGTCTCACCAAGGTCTTCGGGATCTACGAATCGGTGGACCAGGCGATCGCCGCCCGGAAGGCCGAGAAGTAGCCACCGCTCCCCATGGCCACCGTCGAAGTCACCTTCCCGCCGCTCCCCGCGCATGTGCGGACCGCGAGGCTCGTCGCCACCGCGGTTGCCCGTCGGAGCGGCATTGACGAGTCGCTCCTTGACGAAGTACGCCTCGCGGTCGGCGAGGCTTGCTCCCGCGCGGTCGAGGCGCACCGCAAGCACTGCCCAGGGCAGCCGATCCGGGTAGCGCTGTGCGATGACGGCGAGCGGTTCGAGGTGGTGGTGACCGACGCGGCCCCAGCGGACGCGGACGGCGAAGCTCCCGTGGCCGCGGCACCGCAGGGCGGTCACGGTACCGCTCGCGGCGCTGCCGCCAGGGACGGAGGTACCGCGGCCGGCGACGGGGCTCCTGTCGCCGGCGGCGGTACCACTGCCGGGGCGGACGGCGTGATCCTGCAGCTCCCCGCGAGCGTAGGCCTCGCGGTCATCACCGGGCTCGCCGACGACGTGCACATTTCGCCCACCGGTGACGGCACGAGCGTCGCCATGAGCTGGAAGCGCCGCTCCGCGACCGCCTGAATCGGCCGTGATGCACCGCTAACATCAAGTTTTGATAACGAAGATGTTAGGAAGTTACGGCGCTTCAGGATCTTGGGCAAGCATTGTAGACTCCCGCCCACGCCTGCTTTCCGGGCGTACGGAGCAGGTTGAGACGAGCTTTGTTGGCTATACGTCTGCCTTAGCGGCGCTTATCAGACGTCCAAGGAGATCGAATGTCTGAGCACGACCTCGCCCTCGCGGCGAGTGGACCGGGTGGCCCGGTCAGTGTTAGCGGCGGCAACCTTACCTGGGTTGTGGTCGTCGCGGTCATTGCCCTGGCAGCCCTTGCCGTCGCGGGCTTCCTGGTGCGTGAGGTCCTGGCCGCTAGCCAGGGGACCGAGAAGATGCAGGAGATAGCCCATGCGGTGCAGGAGGGCGCCGCGGCCTACCTGCGGAGGCAGTTCAGGACGCTGGGCATCTTCGCCTTCATCATTCCCTGGATCCTGCTGGTGCTGCCGGCCGACGGGAACAGCGTGCGCTGGGGCCGCAGCGCCTTCTTCCTCGTCGGCGCGCTGTTCTCCGCGCTGACGGGGTTCACCGGCATGTCGCTGTGTGTGCGGGGCAACGTGCGGGTCGCGGCGGCGGCCCGTGAGGCCGGCGAGCGCCGCGCTATGCGGATCGCGTTCCGCACCGGCGGCGTGGCCGGCATGTTCACGGTGGGCCTGGGCCTGTTCGGCGCGGCGATCGTGGTGCTGCTTTACCGGGCCAACGCGCCGCAGGTGCTGGAGGGCTTCGGATTCGGCG
>DAHVAR010000056.1 GCA_027314515.1 Actinomycetota bacterium | reverse complement strand
CTGCAGGTCAGAAGACTGGATGATGGTGGCAGCGGGCCACCACGCTGTCTGGAATGCCGGAATTCGCAGGCCTGGGCCAGTGAGGCCCCAGCTGGATCGCTACGGAAAGCGGATATACAGTAAGAAATAGATCGTCGTCCTGTCCTCGTTGCTGCTTTTCCAGCCTCAGCCGCAGGCGGGCGCTCAACGCTGTACACGCGAGCTGAGCTGCGGCGATACTCAAACCTTCAACTGAACCTTGATTGTTCAGAGAATACGGAGGGTGGCCATTATGCGGGGGCGGGGGCCGGTCCGGACCCAGGACGCGTCCTGACGGTAAGTGACGTCCCTCACGTAATGCACCTTGTTCTCGATGGTCCACTGTCCGCGGACGTACCCGGCCAGGTGGGAGGCGGCCTCGCGGGCGGACAGGCTGGTGATGATGAACACCGCGACCGCGGACCTGACCTGCTTGCGGACCCAGCGCTTGCCCCTGCGGGCCCGGACGGTGCGGGTGACGTACCGCTCGATCAAGCCGGCCTGCCGGGCGTGCGGGAACCGCTCGCGGACGTGCTCGGGCACGTCCATGACCTGGATGGTGCGGCGCTCGCGGCGGCCGTGGCCGTTTTCCCTGGTCTCGTGCTGGACCGGGACGCTCTTGCAGTCCAGGGCGTCCAGTTCTTCCCAGAGCTTCTTCGTGTTGCACTTGACCGTGAAGACGTAGTGCGCGACCAGCTGCTCGCAGATCAGCGTGGCATGGGCCTTGACGGTGTGGCCGGCGTCGGCGGTGATGACGTGCCCGGCCAGCGGGTAGTACTCGTTCAGCTCCCTCAGAAGGGGCGCGAATTCCGGCGCCTCGCTGGTTTTCGGGCCGATCAGGTGCTCGGCGAGCATGATTCCGGTGCCGTGGGTGACGGCGGCCAGCAGGTACGGGATCAGGCCGTCTGGGCCGGCCGCGCCGCGCACGGCCCTTGCCGTCGACGGCGATGGCGGGCAGCCAGCCCGGCCCGGCGACTGACTCGTGCGCGTGCCGGTGCCGGTGGTACCGGTAGTTGTCGTGGTGGTGCCGGGGCCGTTGCTGTTCTGGCCGCTGCCGACGGACATCCGGTGGGCAGGGGCCGTTGAGGCACCGGCGCATAAGCCCGGATGGTCCGCATAAGTGACGGCGATGCGATGTTCTACCTCAGCGTGAAGCACATCAAGAAGCTCAGGTCGCGCAGCCGCTGACTTATCGCTCCCACAGCGACTGGCATCCCCTGGGCATGCGAGTGCTGGATATGGGACCGGCCGCAGTCCGCGCGATCAGACGTTGAAGCCAAGCGCCCGCAACTGCTCGCGGCCATCCTCGGTAATCTTCTCCGGGCCCCACGGGGGCAGCCACACCCAGTTGATCCGGAAGTCCTGCACCAGGCCGTCGAGCGCGGCCTGCGTCTGGTCCTCGATCACGTCGGTCAGCGGGCAGGCCGCGCTGGTCAGCGTCATGTCGATGGTGGCAGTGCGGTCGGTTTCTACCGTTACGCCATAGACCAGTCCCAGGTCCACCACATTGACCCCGAGCTCGGGGTCAACCACGTCGCGCAGTGCCTCGAGCACGTCCTCGATCTCCGGACCGCTCGTCCCGTCAGCCGCGCCCGGCTCTGCGGCCGCCGGCTCTGCGGCCGCCGGCTCTACGGTGCCCGCCGCGGCTGCCGCGTACTGCGTGCTGTTCTCCGTCATTCCTGCTCCCTGTCCCCGTCCGGGCCGGCCGCGGCCGCGGTGCCGGCGCGCTCGTCAAGCGCCCTTGCGGTTGCGTCCTTCCAGGCCATCCAGCTCAGCAGCGCGCACTTGATCCGGGCCGGGTACTTCGAGACGCCCTCGAAGGCCACCGCGTCACCGAGCACGCTCTCGTCCGGTTCGGCGGTGCCGCGCGACTGCATCAGCCTGAGGAACTCCTCGCTGATCGCCATCGCCTCGCCGACCGTCTTTCCGATGATCATGTCCGCCATCACCGACGCGCTGGCCTGGCTGATCGAGCAGCCGAGCGTCTCATAGGACACGTCTGCCAGTACCGGCTCACCGTCAGCGTCCTTCAGCGTCACCCGCAGCGTCACCTCGTCGCCGCAGGTCGGGTTGACGTGCTGCACCTGGGCGTCAAACGGCTCCCGCAGGCCCGCGTGCAGCGGCCTGCGGTAGTGCTCCAGGATGATCTCCTGGTACATCGACTCGAGCTCCATAACGCCACCTTCAACAGCCATGCCCCGGTCCTGTGTTCCGGGGACCGGCAGCCTGCGCTACGCGGCCCCGGAGGACTCGCTCCTGAAGAACTTCTGCGCCTGCCTGATCCCGTCGGCGAGCGCGTCTACCTCATCGTGGGTGTTGTACACGTAGAACGTCGCCCTGGTGCTGGACTGGGCACCGAGGGCCCGGTGCAACGGCCACGCGCAATGATGACCGGTACGCACAGCTATGCCCAGTTCGTCGAGAACCTGCCCGACGTCGTGGGGGTGGATGCCATCCAGCACGAACGACACCGCGCCGCCGCGCTGATCGGTGTCCAGCGGCCCGAGTATGCGAAGCCCGGAGATGCCCGCCAGCGCGTCGAGCGCGTGCGCGGTCAGCGCCTCCTCGTGCGCGGCCACGCTGGTCATGCCGAGCGCGTCCAGGTAGTCGCAGGCAGCGGCCAGCCCGACGGCCTGGGCCGCAGCGGGTACTCCCGCCTCGAACCGCTCGGGCGGCGGCAGGAACGTCGATCGGTCCATCCGCACGACCTCGATCATCGAGCCACCGGTGATGAACGGCGGCATCGCCTCGAGCAGTTCACGCCGTCCCCACAGCACGCCGATGCCGGATGGCCCCAGCATCTTGTGCCCGGAGAACACCAGGAAGTCCGCGCCAAGCCGGGTCACGTCAACGGGCTGATGCGGAACCGACTGCGCGCCATCGGCCAGCACGAGCGCGCCCTGCGCATGCGCGGCCGCGGCGATCTCAGCCACCGGCGGCACCACGCCAGTGACGTTTGACTGGTGCGTGACCGCGACCAGCTTCGTCCGGCTGGTGATGAGCTCGCCAGCGTCGGCGAGATTGAGCCGGCCATCGGGCCGAACCCCGAACCAGCGCAGCGTGGCACCGGTGCGCTCGCACAACTGCTGCCACGGCACCAGGTTGGCGTGGTGCTCCGCCTCGGTGATGAGCACCTCGTCGCCCGGGCCCACGGCGAACCGGTGGGCCTGCGGGCCGGAGGTCGCCGCGTTGCTCATCGCGTACGCGACCAGGTTGACCGCCTCGGTAGCGCTCTTGGTGAAGATGATCTCGCCCGGACTCCCGTGCAGGAACGCGGCAATTCGCGCTCGGGCCTGCTCGTACGCGTCGGTCGCTTCCTCACCGAGAAGGTGCGCCCCGCGGTGCGCCGCGGCGTTGCGGGTGGTGTAGAAGTCGCGCTCGGCGTCCAGTACTTGCCGCGGCTTTTGCGAGGTCGCCCCTGAGTCGAGGTAGATCAGGTGGTTACCGCCGCGGACGGCGCGGCCGAGGATCGCGAAGTCGGCGCGGATGGCATCGACGTCCAGCTGCGCTCCGCCAGCCGGCTCGCGGGCAGTCATCTCGCGCTGCGCTGTCACGCCGCCGCACCCGCCTTGACGAATCGCTCATAGCCGCTGGACTCAAGTTCCTCGGCGAGTTCCGAGCCGCCTTCCTCGACGATCCGGCCGGCCACGAAGACGTGCACGAAGTCCGGCTGCACGTAGCGAAGGATCCGGGTGTAGTGCGTGATCAGCAGGACGCCGTGGGCCTGGTCGTCACGGAACCGGTTGATGCCCGCCGAGACCACCCGCAGGGCGTCGATGTCGAGGCCGGAGTCGGTCTCGTCCAGGATCGCAATCTTCGGGTTCAGCAGCTCGAGCTGGAGGATCTCGTGCCGCTTCTTCTCGCCGCCGGAGAACCCCTCGTTCAGGTTCCGCTGCGCGAACGACGGGTCCATCTGGAGCTGCTCCATCGCCTCGCGCAGTTCCTTGCCGAAGGTGCGGATCTTCGGCGCCTCACCGCGAACGGCGGTGATCGCGGTCCGCAGGAAGTTGGACACCGAGACGCCCGGCACCTCGACTGGGTACTGCATGGCCAGGAACAGCCCGGCCCGGGCCCGCGCGTCCACGCTCATCGCCAGCACATCCTGGCCGTCGAGGGTGATCGAGCCCTGGGTCACCGTGTACTTCGGGTGCCCGGCGATGGCGTAGGCCAGCGTGGTCTTGCCTGATCCGTTCGGGCCCATGATCGCGTGCGTCTGGCCCGCCCGCACGGCCAGGTCAACGCCGCGCAGGACCTCACGGCTCTCCCCCGCAGCGTCCGTCACGCTGGCGTGCAGGTCACGGATCTCAAGGGTGGACATATAGGTTTCTCCCGATCTGCTTAGTCAGGTAGTCCGACGTAGACATCGCCGCCGTCGAGGGTGACAGGATAGATTGCGACTGGCTTAGTGGCCGGCGGGCCGGTCGGCTTGCCGGTGCGCAGGTCGAAGCAGGACCCGTGCAGCCAGCACTCGACCGTGTGGTCGTAGATCTCGCCCTCCGAGAGCGGGACCTCCTCGTGCGAGCAGACATCGTGCAGGGCGAAGATCTCACCGTCGGCCCGGACGACGGCGACGGGAATGCCCGCCACCTCGACGCCGATTGCGCCTTCCTCGGGCACCTCGGAGAGCGCGCAAGCGCGGTGCAGCGTCATCGAAGCTCCGCCTCGATCGCCGCGGTGACCCGCTCCCGCAGTTCCGGTACCTCTAGCCGGCCGATGAGCTCGCCGAAGAAGCCGCGGATCACCAGCTTCCGCGCTTCGCCAGCCGGGATGCCGCGTGCCATCAGGTAGAACAGATGCTGATCTTCCAGCCGGCCGCTGGCGCTGGCGTGCCCGGCACCGGCCACCTCGCCGGTGAGGATCTCCAGGTTCGGCACGGAGTCGACCCTGGTGCCATCGGTCAGCACCAGGTTCCGGTTGTACTCGTAGGTGTCGGTTCCGGTCGCCGCCGGCCTGATGATGACGTCGCCGATCCACACCGCGTGCGCGCCGCTGCCCTGCAGCGCGCCCTTGTAACTGACCCGGCTGCGGCAGTTGCGCTCCGCGTGGTCGACGAACAGCCGGTGCTCGAGGTGCTGGCCGGCGTCGGCGAAGTACAGCCCGCGCAGTTCCGCCTCACCGCCTGGCCCCGCGTACCGCACCGATGGCGCCAGCCGGACGACAGAGCCGCCCAGCGTCACGGCCGTGTGCGTCAGCCGCGCGTCCCGCCCCAGCCGCGCATGGTGATGCGACAGGTGCACCGCGTCATCCGCCCACCCCTGCAAGCTGACCACGACCAGCGATGCCCCGTCACCCACAATCAGTTCGACGTTGTCCGCGTACGTAGCGCTGCCCGAGTGGTCGAGCACGACCACCGCGCGCGCGTTCGGCTGCACGTCGACGACCGTGTGCCCGAAGGCCGCTCCCTCCGTGCCCTCTCCGCGCACCGACAGCCACGTCGGCACAGCTGACTCGTAGCCTGCCGGAACGGAGATCAGCGTGGCTTCGCGGAAGGACGCAAAAGCCCTGGCACTGACGCGGTCCGCCGGAACGTAGGCGGTGCCGAGTCCGGGGTCACCATGTTCCAGGTTTCCAACGGAGACCCCGGAGGCGGCGTCGACTACGACGCTCACCTTCCCGTCACCAGGGCCTAGTTCCGAATGAAGCGACCGGAGCCGGCGCAGCGGAGTGAACCGCCATTCTTCTTCGCGCCCGCCGGGCACGGGGAAGTCGGCGGGGTCGAACGACTGCCGCTCGTGCAGCCTGGAGACGGGAGCCGTCTCCACGGCTCCCTGCAGGCCTGCCATCAGCCGACCGCCCCTTCCATCTGCAGCTCGATCAGCCGGTTCAGCTCGAGCGCATACTCCATCGGCAGCTCGCGCGCGATCGGCTCGACGAAGCCGCGCACGATCGTCGCCATCGCCTCGTCATCGGTCATGCCGCGGCTCATCAGGTAGAACAGCTGGTCCTCGGAGACCTTGGAGACGGTGGCCTCGTGGCCCATCTCGACGTCGTCCTCGCGCACGTCCACATACGGGTAGGTGTCGGACCGGCTGACCGTGTCGATGAGCAGCGCGTCGCACTTCACCGTGGACTTGGAGTGCTCGGCACCTTCGCGCACCTCGACCAGCCCGCGGTAGGAGGTGCGGCCGCCGGACCTGGCGACCGACTTGGACACGATGCTGGAGGAGGTGTTCGGCGCGCAGTGGACCATCTTGGCCCCGGCATCCTGATGCTGGCCGGCGCCGGCGAACGCGACCGACAGGGTCTCGCCCCTGGCATGCTCGCCCATCAGGTACACGGCCGGGTACTTCATCGTGACCTTGGACCCGATGTTGCCGTCGACCCACTCCATGCTCGCGCCCTCGTGCGCGACCGCGCGCTTGGTGACCAGGTTGTAGACGTTGGCCGACCAGTTCTGGATGGTGGTGTACCGGCAGCGGGCGCCCTTCTTCACGATGATCTCGACCACGGCCGAGTGCAGCGAGTCGGAGGAGTAGATCGGGGCCGTGCAGCCCTCGACGTAATGCACGTAGGCGTCCTCGTCGACGATGATCAGCGTCCGCTCGAACTGCCCCATGTTCTCGGTGTTGATCCGGAAATAGGCCTGCAGCGGGATGTCCACGCGCACGCCCTTCGGCACGTAGATGAAACTGCCGCCGGACCAGACCGCGGTGTTCAGTGCCGCGAACTTGTTGTCGCCGACTGGGATGACCGTGGCGAAGTACTCCTGGAACAACTCCGGCTGCTCGCGCAGCGCGGTGTCGGTGTCCAGGAAGATGACGCCCTTCTCCTCAAGGTCCTCGCGGATCTTGTGGTAGACGACCTCGCTTTCGTACTGCGCGGCCACCCCCGCGATCAGCCGCTGCTTTTCCGCCTCGGGGATGCCCAGCCGGTCGTAGGTGTTCTTGATGTCAGCGGGCAGCTCATCCCAGCTCGCCGCCTGCTTCTCGGTCGACCGCACGAAATACTTGATGTGGTCGAAGTCGATGCCGGACAAGTCCGAGCCCCAGGTCGGCATCGGCTTGCGCTCGAACAGCTTCAGGCCCTTGAGCCGAAGGTCCAGCATCCAGTCTGGCTCGTTCTTCTTCGCCGAGATGTCCCGGACGACGTCCTCGTTCAGCCCGCGCCGCGCGGCTGCGCCTGCGGCGTCTGAGTCAGACCAGCCGAACTTGTAGCTGTCCAGGCCCTCAAGCTCCGGATGGGCGATAGCGGTCATGCGGAGATTCCTCCGGCCTCGTGTGTGGTGCGGTTATGTACCAGGGATGGTGCGGTGACATGCGTGGTGCAGACGCCGTCGCCGTTGGCGATCGTTGCGAGGCGCTGGACTGGAGTGCCGAGCAACCGGCCGAAGGCCTCCGTCTCCGCCTCGCAGAGCTGCGGGTACTTCGCGGCCACGTGCGCCACCGGGCAATGGTGCTGGCAGAGCTGCTCGCCGCCAGCACCGGCCGGCGAGCCCGAGGCCGAGGCCGCATAGCCGTCCGCCGACAGCGCTTCCGCCAGCGCCATTACCCGCTCAGCCAGCGCTGCGGACTCAAGCGTCCGCTGGTAACGGCGCTCGAGCTCGGAAATCTGCTGCCGGGCGAATTCGGCGACCGCGCCGGGACCGATCCGCGACGCAATGAACCTCAGCGCGCTGGTCGCCAGGTCGTCGTAGGCGTGCTCGAATGCGCTGCGCCCCGCATCGGTGATCGCGAACATGCGGGCAGGGCGGCCACGGCCCCGGCTGCCGCACGGGCGGATGTTCCTGACCTGGACCAGCCCGTCGTCCAGCAAGTTGTCCAGATGGCGCCGGACCGCGGCGGGAGTGAGACCAAGCCGGGCTGACAGCCCTGATGCTGTCATCGGCCCGTTCTCCAGGATCAGGCGGGCGATCCGGCCCCTCGTGCCAGGCTCAGATCCGAGACCGGTAACGACCTGCTGGGTCCCGGCGACGTGAGCGGTCTCGCCGGGAACGGGGTGAACTGAGACAGCGTTAACCTTCGCACCTCCATGGGTGCCCGGCGCGGCGCTTCCGGCGCGCTCAGCGATGTCAGCTGGTCCCACGTATTTCACAACATCATTGTGCCGTAATTCGTTCCACTCCCGCAATCGGGTTGGCCCGTGGCGCCGATCACACCCTTATGCCGGTTATGCCGGGGCAAACTCGCGCTGGGCGTCAGCACCGCACTGCCTGCGGCTGGCCGTCACGCGGCCAGGGCCGGTTACCGCGCCGGCCGCTGAGGGCGCGTTCCCTGCGTGTATCCGCTGATTGCGATGCCTGCGATGATGAAGGCCATGAGCCTCGCCGACCTTGCTGACCCGGCGGTACTCCCCGATCCCTACCCAGTGCTCGCGGAGCTCAGGGAAGCCTCGCCGTTCGCCCGGCTTGACGGGGCGTTCGTGGTCGCCGGCCGGCATGCGGACTGCTCCGCCGTCCTTCGCGACCCGAGTGCGAGCAGCGAGCGGGACAGGTCGCTGCTCGCGTCGGCAGCGCAGCGGCCGCCCAGGGACCGGCCATCGTTCCTGTCGCTCGACCCGCCGGACCACACCCGGCTGCGGCGGCTGGTGTCCAAGGCATTCACGCCCCGGACGATCGCGCGGCTGGGGCCACGGATCCGCGCCATCACCACAGACCTGCTCACCGCCGCGGGGGCTGCCGGACATCAGCTTGAGGTTGTCAGCCAGCTTGCCTACCCGCTACCGGTGCGGATCATCTCCGAGCTGCTTGGCGTGCCAGTAGAAGATCACGGCAGGTTCGCTGGCTGGTCGGCGAGGCTGGCCCATTCGGTGCAGCCAGTCCTGGGCCTGGACCAGGAGCAAGCCACGGCTCAGGTCGAGGCGGCGCGGCAGGCAAGCGACGAGTTCGCCGCCTATTTCGCCGAGCTCATCGCCGCCCGGCGCGCCCATCCGGCCCGTGACCTGCTGTCTGGCCTGATCCGCGCCGAGGACGACGGCGCGAAGCTGACCCAGGATGAGCTCATCGCCACGTGCGTGCTGCTGCTGGTCGCCGGGCACGAGACGACCGTCGGGCTGATCTCCAACGCAATCCTGGCGCTGCTTCGCCATCCTGACCAGCTTGCGATGCTGCGCGCCGATCCTGGCCTCGCGGCGGGCGCGGTCGAGGAGACCCTGCGTTACGACGCGCCGGTGCAGATGACGAGCCGGGTAGCCCGCGGCCGGATGCAGGTCGGCGACATTAGCGTGCCCGATGGCGCCATGGTGCTGCTGTTGCTCGCCGCCACGGGCCGTGATCCCGAGGTGTTTCCGGATCCCGACCGATTTGATATCCGCCGGGAAGCCACCGGGCACCTGGCCTTCGCGGCGGGCCCGCATTTCTGCCTGGGCGCACCGCTTGCCAGGCTCGAGGCAGCGATCGCCCTGCAGGCCTTCGCGAGCTCGGTTATCGAGCCCGAACTGGACCCGCACGGGCTGCACTACAAGCCCAACTTCAACCTGCGTGGCCCCGATCAGCTGATCGTGCACTTCGCCGCTACGCGGGCAGCCTGAGCCGCCTGACCGGCAGGGACATCCACCTGACGGAGTGAATTACTCCTGTTCGTTCATATTTATTAGCTTATTAGTTCGGGTCGCATGGCACTTTGTCGGTGCTAGTCGCTAACATGGTCGCATGCCCACAGTTCCTGACCCGCCTGCGGCTGACCGGCCAGTGCCAGACCCGGCGCTGCCGGGCGCGGGCGGCGCGGACAGGTTAGCGTCGGCGGCGCTCGGTCATCAGGGCACGGCGTGGGTGTATGAGTTCGACCTCGCTGGCCTGCTGGCCGAGCTGGGCCTCGCCGACCTGACCGGCACGGACGACGACCAGGACGCGCTGCTGGAGGCCGAGCGGCAGGCGGATGCCGCTAGCTCCGCGACGGTCGACCTGAGCGGCCGGATCGCCGAGGCGCTGCCCCCCGGGCCGGGGCTGGCGGCCTGGCTCGCCCAAGCCAGCCCGGACGAGTCTGGCGACCGGGACCTGCCCGCCATCGCGGCCGCCTGCCGGCGGCTGGCGTCCTGGGCGCAGGCGCGGGAACTGGCCGCGGTCGCCGAGATCACCGCCCGCAGCGCGGTGCGTAACTCGCGGGTTGGGGTCGACGGTGACGGCCAGCCAGCGCAGGTGCTGCCCGAGGCCGGCGCGGAGGTCGCCCTCGAGCTGGCAATGACTCAGCAGGCCGCCATGGCGTGGGCCAGCCTGGGCGTGCGGCTGCGCTGGCAGTTGCCCGGGACTGGCGCGGCACTGGCCGACGGAGCCATCGACCTGACCAGAGTCAAGATCATCGCCGAGGCCACCGCCGGCCTTTCCGACGAGGCCGCCCGGCAGGTCGAGCAGCAGGTGCTGGCAGCGGCGGGGCAGCAAACCTACGGGCAGCTGCGAGCATCTGTGCTGCGAGCGGTCATCACCGCCGACCCGGAAGGCGCAGAGCGGCGCCGTCAGGAGGCTGAACACCACGCCAGGCTCAGCCTCCACCCTGACCCGGACGGCACCGCGACGCTGGCCGGCACCTCACTGCCCGGCGTGCACGCCGCCGCTGCTATGGCCCGGATTTCCGCGATGGCCAGGGCGCTCAAGTCCTCCGGCGCCCCCGGCGGCATCGATCTGCTGCGCGCGAGCATCTTCCTCGGCCTGCTGCTGGGCACCGCCCCGCTGATCCCGCCAGCCGAAGGCGCTCCGCCCGACCAGCCACCTCCCGGCGACGAGCCGCCTGACGACAATGTGCCGCCCGGCGGGTCCAAGCCCTGCGGCCCAGAGCACGGCAAGCCGGATCGCGGCAGCCCGCAGCCCGGCAACCCGGATCACGACAGCCCGCGGCCGAGTACCAGCCCAGCGCCCACTGACCAGCCGTCGAACAGCGCCGCGTCCAGCCACCGCCCGTCTGCGGACGCCCAGCGCCACGACAGCCACGACGACACCGTTGGGGCCGGCACCCCGGCAGAAGGCGCCGGGGGCAGTGACTCGCGGCCAGCGGATCCGCGCAGCAGCACGCGATCGGGCCCGGACAGGGTTCCGGCAGTCAGTCACTACCACGGCCCTGAACCCGAAGCTGGGCAAGCCCGGTTCGACGACGACATCCCGCCGCCAGGGGACGCGGACGCGCCCGAACCCGATGACAGCGAGCCTGCCGGCCCGGCCGGCTGGGAGAACGCCTGGCCGTACAGCGGCATGGACGATTACGACGACGGTACGGACTGCGCACCACCGCAATGGCCGTCGCTGCCCGACTCGCTGCCCGTGCCCTTGGCCACCGGGACCGGCAAGCCCGGCGCGCCGCCCGCTGGGCTGCTGGACCTCATAATTCCCTGGCGCACGCTCACCGGTGCGGCTGATGTTCCTGCCGTGCTCGGCCGCCTCGGGCCGATCACCAGCGGCCAGGCCGGCCAGCTAGCGGACCTGGCCATCCGCTCCCCCGCCACTCAGTGGCGAGTCATCGTCACCGACCATCAAGGCCGCGCCCTGGCCGTCGAACGGCTCCGCCGGCAAAAGGAAGCTGCATTCGGACCGCCTGGCAGGGCGGGGATCCTCGGCCGCGTCACCGTCACCATCGCGGCGAGTGCCGTGGACGACATCCGCCTGCCCGGGCCAGCTGCCGACCTCGCAGAGCCTCCTAGCGACACCCGGGCGACCGACATCCGGGAGACCGCGACGCGCGCCGCCTGCGGCAAGGCAAACCCTCGCACCGCAACCCTGACCGCTCTCGGCCGTGCAGCCCAGCGCGCGGCCCAGCGGGCCAGGGCGGAAGCACAGGCACTCGCGGCAGCCGGCAGTTGCGATCACGCATCCGCGTCAGCCGCTTACCGCCCACCGCCGCGCATACGCGAGCACGTCATCGGGCGCGATCTCACTTGCCGGTTCGGCCCCTGCGGTCAACCCGCATGGCGGGCTGACCTGGATCACACCGTCCCCTATGACAAGGGCGGACCAACGTGTTCGTGCAATCTAGGCGGCGGCTGCCGCACCCACCACAAGATCAAGGCCCTGCCCGGCTGGCAGCTGAGGCAGCTCAGGCCCGGCTACTTCACCTGGATGACCCCGGCTGGCCGCACTTACCCGGTCAGCCCCGACCGCTACCCCATCTAGATCCCG
>DAHVAR010000169.1 GCA_027314515.1 Actinomycetota bacterium | reverse complement strand
CGCTCCGCGACATCGTCGCGGAGCGGCCGGGTTCTAACTGCCGGATGATCAATCCTCCAGGAGCTAACGCCGGGGCGGCCAGCAGCCTACGCGTCCCGCTTGCGGAAGAGGACCACCGCAGCGATCAGCACGATCGCCGCGTACCCGCAGAACACCGCGAAGCCGGTCCACGGCGAGAACATGGCCGGCTGGCCCTGGCTCGCAACCGTCGTCCAGATCCGGGTGCCCGCCATCGCGGGGATCCACTTGTCCACGTGGTCCTGCCAGCTTGAGGGCAGCAGATTCACCAGGATCGTCACCACGAACAGCAGTCCGACAACCGTGGTGATCGCACCCGCGCTGTGCCGCAGGAGCAGCCCGAAGCCGAAGGCCAGCAGGCCGCAGGCAGTCAGGAACAGCGCGCCGCCGAGTACCGCCCGCAGCACATTCGGCTGGCTCAGGGACGCGCCGAGGTGCTGCGATGACATGATCGCCTGCCCGACGAAGAACGAGGCGAAGCAGGTAATCAGGCCGGTGACGAAGGTAACGACAGCGAACACGACCGCCTTCGCGGCGACCATCAGGCCACGCCGGGGCATGGTCGTCAGTGTCGTGCGGATCATGCCGGTGGAGTACTCAGACGAGATGACCAGCACGCCGAGGACGCCGATGACGAGCTGGCTGATATAGAGCCCGCCGAGGCTGCGCTGCGTGGGGTCGAAGAACGGACCATGGTGCGGATTGCGGGTCGCGCCGTAACTCGCCAGCGCGCCGAATCCGACGGTGACGACCACGAGCGCGAGCAGGGTCCAGTACGTCGAGCGGACCGAGCGAATCTTGGTCCATTCCGAGCGCAGCACGCCGCCGAACGTCGGCGTCCCGGTGCGGGCGGCTGCCGGGCTGCCGGCTGCGGCCACTGGCGGCCGGGTGGAAGTCATCGCCATGTCAGGCCACCTCTTTGGTCAGAACCTGGTCATCCGCGGCCGGCGCACCCTCGGCCGGCCCGCCGGGCACTCCGGCCCGGAACTCCACACTGGACGCGGTCAGCTCCATGAATGCCTGCTCGAGCGAGGCATGCACCGGCGCGAGCTCGTGCAACCGGACCGAGTTCTCGTAAGCCAGGTCCCCTACCTGCCTCGGCTCGAGTCCGGAGATCACGATGGTGCCGTCACCGTCCTCGCGCACCGTACCGCCAGCAGTCGCCACCAGCTTGGTCAGCTGATCCTGCTGCGGCGTCCTGACGCGCACGGTGAGCTGCGAGTTGGCCGCGATGAAGTCATCCACCGTGCAGTCAGCGATGAGCTTGCCGCGCCCGATCACCAGCAGGTGGTCAGCGGTGTTCTCCATCTCCGACATCAGGTGGCTGGAGACGAACACGGTCCGGCCTTCGGCGGCCAGGGCTTTCATCAGGTTCCTGATCCACAGGATGCCCTCCGGATCGAGCCCGTTGACCGGTTCGTCGAACATCAGGATCTGCGGGTCGCCGAGCAGGGCGGCAGCGATCCCCAGCCGCTGTCCCATGCCCAGCGAGAACCCCTTCGCCCGCTTGCGGGCCACGTCGGTCAGCCCGACGAGCCCCAGGACCTCGCCCACCCGGCCGCGCGGCAGGTTGTTGGACTGAGCCAGGCAGAGCAGGTGGTTGTAAGCGCTCCGGCCCCCGTGCAGAGCCTTCGCGTCCAGCAGCGCGCCAATCTGCCGCATCGGCTGGGCCACCTGGGCAAACGGCCGTCCCTCGACCGTGACCGAGCCGGACGTCGGCTGGTCAAGGCCCAGGATGAGCCGCATCGTCGTTGTCTTCCCGGCACCGTTAGGGCCGAGGAACCCGGTGATCTTTCCGGGCGCCACGCTGAACGACAAGTCGTCGACAGCAACGGTCGGCCCGTATCGCTTGGTGAGGCCCCGTGCCTCAATCATCTGTGCAGCCCCTTCCGGCCAGCGAAGTCCGGACGCAGCGGCATCCGGACGGTTCCTAGTCTCGGGCACAAACGCGATAGTTCGCGTCGTCCCCTGGAGTGATCCGTCGTCCCCCTGGAGGGTGATATCGCGATCAGCAGCCGGCCCGATCAGCAGCCGGCCCGATCAGCAGCCGGCCCGAGGGCGGTCAGCAACGCTTCGGCGGTCCGCCGCCGCTCCGCCACGGTCCCCGGCGGCGGGCCGGCCGACCAGGCAGCGGCGCACAGCGCCCGCAGCCCGTCCGCCCAGTCGCCGGAGCCCGACACGGCCAGCCAGCCGCCCGCGCCTGCCGCGACCGCGGCCGTCCACCCGCCGCAGCTGAAGGCCCGGCCACCGGATGCGCCGGCATCGCTGGTCACGTCAGGATGGCCGGCGTTCAGCCCGGACAGGTCGCGGGCCAGGTAAGCGGGGCGGCGCTGCGGACCCGCCAGCAGCAGGTCAGCCGGGCTGCTGACACCGGTCAGCACCAGCAGGCTGTCGGTACGGCCACGGATCGCCCCCTCGATGTCGGTGTCCAGCCGGTCTCCGACGACGAGCGGCCGCTTCGCGCCGGTGCGCTGCACTGACTCGGCGTGAAGCGGCAGTTCCGGCTTACCGGCGACGACCGGCTCGCACCCGGTGGCGTGCACCAGGACCTGGACAAGCGCGCCGTTGCCAGGCTGCAGGCCGCGCGGCGTCGGCAACGTCGCATCGGCGTTCGAGGCCACATAGAAGGCACCCGCGTTGAGCGCCATCGTGCCCTCGGCCAGCAGCCCGTAGCTGATATCGGATGAGTAACCCTGGACGACGGCCAGCGGATGCTCGGCGGCCGTCGTCACCGGCCGCAGCCCTCGCTCCCGGACGGCCAGGCGCAAGCCCGTCCCGCCGACGACCAGGACCGGGGCGCCAGCGGGCAGCCTGTCGGCCAGCACGTGGGCAGCCGCCTGCGCCGAGGTCACGATGTCGGCGCCCGTCGCTGGCACGCCCATGCCGGTCAACTGGGCCGCGATGGCGTGCGGCGAGCGGGAGGCATTGTTGGTGACGTAGGCGAGCTTCATGCCGCGCCGGGCAGCCTCGGCAAGTGCGCCGGCAGCCCCGGGTATCGGATTGCCGCCCAAGTAGACGACGCCATCGAGATCGAGCAGCGCCGCGTCATAGTACTCGCTCAGCGGCCCTGGGCAGCCCTTCAGGCCGGGACGGTGCGGGCCAGACTCACCGGGCAGTTCCCCGTTCCCGGTCAATCTTGCCCGCCTTTTCGCAGTTCCTCCCTGGCCCGCAAGGTGGCGCGGACGCTGCGCAGGGCATCGGCGTAATGCCGGTGATGAGGGGACATCGCCGCGGCGAGCGCGAGGTGCTCGGCGGCAGCGGCCGGATCGCCGGCGCGGGCCAGCGCGAGGCCCAGGCCGAACTGGGCATAGTCGTCGGTTGGGCTAGCCTCTACGATCAGCCGGAAGTTTCCGGCGGCCGCGGCGTACTGGCCGGCGTCGAACTGCGCCCTGGCGAGCGCCTCCAGGACGCTTCTGGACCCCGGCTCGGCGGCTGCGGCCCGTTCGAGCACCTGGGCGGCCGCCGCTGGACTGCCCCGGCCGAGCAGGTCCAGGCCATGCCTGTAGAGCTGATGGGTGTCGGCACCGCTGCCAGCCACCGAGTCGGGAGCATCTTGTGACGAAGCCGGATTCCCTGGAGGGGAATCATGACCGCCCGCCGGTACTTCAGACATATGTGCCAACCCTTTCGTCCAGCACGGTGCCGATCGTCAGGCATGCTTCGGGCCTCACGCTCGCGCCGTTCCGCGGTGTCCGTTACGCCGTTGAGCGGGTAAGCGGGCTCGCCGAGGTCACTTCTCCACCGTACGACGTGATTGCGGCCGACAACGAGAGCAAGCTGATGGCCGCGGATCCGCACAATGTGGTCAGGCTGATCCTGCCCCACCATCCGGCTGGTCAGCCCGGCAGCCCCTATACCGACGCTGCCAGCGAACTGTCCGGCTGGCTGGCTGACGGGATCCTGGTGGCTGACCCCGAGCCCGCGCTGTATGTCTACGAGCAGGCCGTGCGCGGCGGCGGGGTCTTCCAGCGGGGCCTGATAGGCGCGCTCGGGCTCGCGCCGTACTCGGCCCGGATCGTGCAGCCGCACGAGGACGTCGCGCCCGGACCGGTCGCCGGCCGGCGTCAGCTGATGGAGGCCACCCGGGCCAACCTCGAGCCGATTTTTCTCCTGTACCAGGGCGGGAACGGCGCTGCTACGAGGCTAGTCGATTCGGTCGCCGACAGCCGTGCGCCGCTGGCGGAGGCGGTGACGGCCGACGGCCTGCGGCACCGGCTCTGGGCTATCACCGATCCGGCTGAGCACCTCGTGATTGCCGAGGATCTGGCGCCGCGGACCGCGCTGATCGCCGACGGCCATCACCGCTATGCCGCCTACCTGCAGCTGCAGGAGTCGCAGTGGCAAGCCGGCGCCGGCGCCGGGCCCTGGGACCGCGGGCTGGCCCTGCTGGTGGACTCGACCGCCTACCCGCCGCTGCTCGGCGCGATCCACCGCGTGGTCACGGGGCTGGTGCCGGAAGCCGCCGCACGGCTGGCGGCCAGCGCGTTCCGCGTCCGCGAAATGCCCGGCGGGACCGCTGCCGTCGCGGACGCGCTGGCCGCGCTCGACGAGGCCTGCACGCGCGGCGTGGCGTTCCTGCTGGCGGGGGGCTCGAAGATCTGGCTGCTGACCGATCCCGATCCGGGCCTGCTGCAGACCGCAGTGCCAGACCATCCGGCCGAACTCTGGCAGCAAGTGCCCGCCGCGGTGCTGCAGGGACTGCTGTTCGCCCGGACCTGGGCGATCGAGGACGACGCCCGCAGCGTGCGGGCAATCCACGATGCGGCCGAAGCGATCCGGGCCGCCGACGGCGAATCCGGCGGAACTGCCATCATCTGCGCCCCCATGTCGGCATCGCAGGTTTATGAGGTCGCCGCGCTAGGACGGCGGGTGCCGCGCAAGTCGACGTCCTTCGGGCCCAAGCCACGGACCGGCCTGGTCCTGCGGTTGTTCGCCGAGAGCTGAATCACCCGGCCGCCCTGCCCGCCCGGCGTCGCGGCGCGCGTTCTGTGAGCATGCGCGCAGGCTCGGCCCGTTTCGCAAGGGTGCATTTGTCCTGACGTTGCTGAGATTATGTCCGCATGGACGACGCCGTTCAGAGCTTTGCGCTCTCAGATGTCATCACCGATCTCGGGCACGAGGTGTACCAGATCGATACCCGGATGGCCGGCTACGACGGGATTACGGCCGGTTACCTGATCCGCGGCGACCGGCCGTGCCTGGTCGAAACCGGTGCGGCGCCATCAGCCCCGCTGGTCAGGGACGCGCTCGCCGCGCTCGGGGTCGGGCCGCAGGATCTGGCAACGGTGGTGGTGACGCACATCCATCTAGATCATGCAGGGGGAACGGGCGATATCGCGCAGATGTTTCCGGCGGCGCGAGTGGTCGTGCACGAGCAGGGCGCACGGCACCTGGCCGATCCGTCCCGGCTGATGGCCAGCGCGCGCATGGTGTACGGCGATGAGCTCGACGCGCTGTTCGGGGCGCTGGCGCCCACGCCCGCCGAACGGATCGCCACGGTGGAACGCCACGGGGTCGTCGATCTGGGCGGCGGCCGGCGCCTGGAGAGCCACTATTCGCCCGGCCACGCCCGGCACCACGTTGGACTCGTCGACTCACTCACCGGCGACCTCTATGTCGGCGACGCGGCGGGCATCTACATCCAGGAGACTGACGAGGTCCGTCCGGCGACCCCGCCACCGGACTTCGACCTGCAGACAGCGCTCGAGTCGCTGCGGATGTTCGCCGCCTTGCGGCCGACGCGGCTACTGTTCAGCCATTTCGGGCCGGTAACGGCGGTGACCGAGGCGCTAGAGCGGTCTGCCACGGAGATCAACATCTGGGTCGAGGAAACCAGGCGAGCGCGCAACGCCGGTCTGGACCTGGATCACGCGGTCGCCATGGTGGCCGAGCGGACCCGGCAGCGCTACCGAGCGCTCGCCGACGACGCCGATCCGGCCATCGTCGCCAAGTACGAGCGGGTCAGCGGCGCCGCGGCCAACGTGACCGGCATCATGCGCTGGCTCAGCAAGGCCGAGGCCGGCTAGCTGCGGTAGTTCCGGTTCCTCTCACTTCGCGCCGGCCACCGAGACCACGGCAGTCGCGAACCCGGCTGACCGATGTCACATCTCGCTGCCGCCAGGTGTCATCCGATTGAGGCCTGGTAGCCAGGCTGAGGAGAGAGGAGACTTCCCGATGGCGCGTATCGACGGCGTACCGCGGTCCGGGGCCAGCCCGGCCGTCAAGCTCGCGTACCGGTTCGGCCCGAGGATGATGAGGAAGCTGACCGGCCGCGATCCGCAGGCTGGCAACGGGATCGAGCCGATGGAGATCTGGGCGCACCAGCCGAAGATGATGATCGGCATGGGCATGTTCAACCAGGCGGTCCGCAACGGCAAGGCCGTCGACGAGCGGATCAAGAACCTGGTCGAGCTGAAGGGCGCCCAGATGATCGGGTGCGAGTTCTGCGTCGACCTCGGCTCGCAGGTATGCCGGAACTCCGGTTTCTCTGACTCCGAGCTCCTGGCCCTGTCGCGGTACCAGTCCAGTGACCTGTTCACCGACCGCGAGAAGGCGGCACTCGACTACGCGGTCGCGGTGATGCGTACCCCGGTCGAGGTCACCGACGAGCTTTTCGCGCGCGTTCGGTCCTACTTCGACGATCGGCAGCTGGTGGAGATCACCGCGCTGCTGACGCTGGTGAACCTCGACCGGTTCAACGCCGCGTTCGGGATCGGCTCAGCGGGCTTCAGCGACGGGATGGTGTGCGTCCGGCCAGACCGGCCGGAGCCTGCAACCATCGCGAAGTAGCGGCGAAGCCGCTCTGCGTCCGGCCGACGCGGCTCACGAACACAGAGGTCTCCTCCGCAGGCCTGTACTGGGAGAATACGCCCGCGCGCAGCGTTGACGCACCGGCCGTCCGGCCGTCCGGCCGTCCGGTCGGCCACAGGGCCGTGTGCGTTTCCGCGGAAGCGGCTTGTGAAAATTTGCACAAGGCGTTTCCGCGGAAACGTCACGGACGCGGCTGATAGCTCTATGCAAGCCGGGCGGCCGTCATCCGCAGCACGGCAGATTAGTTGGGCGGAAAGTAGGTCGCCGGGCGGCTTGCAACGCGGATACCGTCGCGGAGTGCCTGATGCGATCTTTGCTCATCCTCGCCTTGCGCCCATCTACGATGCCTTCGACGGCGAGCGGGATGACCTGACCGCTTACCTCAACCTCGCCGGGGAACTGGGCGCGGGCCGTGTCCTCGACGTCGGCTGCGGGACGGGATGCCTTGCGGTCCTGCTTGCCCGAATTGGCCGCACTGTCGTGGCTGTCGACCCGGCCCTGGCCTCGCTTGAGGTCGCGAAGTCGAAGGCCAACGCAGAGGCGGTCACCTGGATCCACGGCGACGCCACGAAGGCCCCGGCATTCGATGCTGACCTTGCGGTGATGACCGGGAACGTGGCGCAGGTCTTCGTCACTGACGATGACTGGAACCAGGCTCTCCAGGCCATCCGCGCCGCG
>DAHVAR010000054.1 GCA_027314515.1 Actinomycetota bacterium | reverse complement strand
CGACGGCCGCATCACCGCCATCCCCCCGCCCCCCGGCTGGCAGCCAGGCACCATCTACCGATCCGGCAAACCCGTCCGCGAACCACCCCCGGCCACCGCCAGCCCGGCCAGGACGTAGCCGCGGACTGGTCCGCACGATGATGGCTGGCCGCCAGTCCACCGCAGGTCAGCCGGCGTACGAGCCAGCCCGGCAGCCCGGTAGTCAGGCCACTACGGCAGGCCCTACCGGGAGCTCATAGGTGCGGCGCACGCTGCTGCCCAGGCGGGTGATATCGGCACCGTAGACATGCAGCGAGACCGCCACATCCGCGCCGACGTTACGAACCCGGTGGATGTCGCCAGGCGGGGCGAAGCCGCTCACGTCGCCCCGGTTGTTGCGGCTGCGGCCGGCCTCCGTGAGAGAGCGGCCGTCAGCCGACAGGGCGTACAGCTCCTCGTACTCGACTCCCTGCACCACGCCGAAGACGCACCAGGTGACGTGATCATGTATCGGGGTGACCTGGCCCGGCCGCCACACCAGGGTGGTGACCGAGAACGAGCCGTCCGGCTCGACGTGCAGGACGTGACACTGGTACCCGTCCGGATCGCCGGCTCGCTCGGCGGCGGTCAGGATGTCGGCGCCGGGCAAGTGCAGGTGCAGTTCGCCGGCCACGAGTTCGGCGGTCCGCTGCCAGTCCGCGTGCTGCCGGGTGGCGGCACGGATGCCAGCCAGCAGGCCGGCCGGACAGCGCGTGACAACCGGGCTGACAATCGTCATGCGCGCTCCCGTCTGCCGGATCGTCGGCTGCCTGTCAGGACTCATGACCGGTGTCGGGCTGATGTCGGTCGGCATCAAGGTACGGCCGTGACCGGCCCCCGCGCCAATGCCAACAATCCATCGATCCATAACGCCGGCCTATTCGACGCCGCTCAGGCGGTGCAGGCGGCCGGACCTTGCGCTGTCCGGGCATGACCCGTCCCTGGCCGAGTGGCGCTGCTCACGCAGCCGCGGCGTACACCGGAAGCCTGGCTCGTGCGTCAACCAAGCGTTGTGCCGGAGGGGTGTACAACAACACCGGGCTAGTCCAGGCGGCGGCCGCGCTGGTACCGCGGGGTGCTTGCCGGATGCTGTCCGGATAGCACCCCGCGCTACCCGCGTGGCTGGCAGTATGCCGTGGTGGGCACCATCATGCTGCTGGACGCGGCCTCGATGTACTTCCGGGCGTTCTACGGTGTGCCGGAGACTATGACCGCGCCGGACGGCACGCCCGTCAACGCGGTCAAGGGGTTCCTCGACATGATCGCCCGGCTGGTCCGGGCCAGGCATCCGGCGCGGCTGATCGCGTGCATGGATGCGTCCTGGCGGCCAGCGTTCCGGGTCGCGGCACTGCCGTCTTACAAGGCCCACCGGGCAAATCCCGATGGATCAGAGCAGGTGCCGGCCGCGCTGAACATTCAGCTGCCGGTCATCGTCGACGTGCTGTCGGCCGCTGGGATCGCGATGGCCTGGGCAGACGGCTACGAGGCCGACGACATCATCGGCACGCTGGCTGCGCAGGCGACCGGGCCGGTCGAGGTGGTGACCGGCGACCGGGACCTGTTCCAGCTCGTCGACGACGAACGCCGGATCCAGATCGCCTACATCGCCAGGGGACTGGCTAACCTGGAGCTTGTCGACGAAGCGGCAGTGACGGCGAAGTACCACATCCCCGGCAGGAGTTACGCCTCGTTCGCGGCGCTGCGCGGCGACCCGAGCGACGGCCTGCCCGGCGTTCCCGGCGTCGGAGAGAAGACCGCGGCGGCGCTGGTGCGCGTCTTCGGCTCCCTCGAGGCGATGCTGGCCGCGATCGATGCCGGCCACGGCGGCTTCCCGGCCGGCAGCCGCGCCAAGCTGGTGGCAGCCCGGCAGTACCTGGATGCCTGCATGCCGGTGGTGAGGGTGGCCACCGACGCGCCGGTCACGCTGGCCGGCGGGAACCTTCCGTCGGTGCCGGCGGATCCTGGCCGCGTCGCGGACCTGGATCAGCGCTTCGACCTCGGATCGTCGCTGGGCCGGGCGCTGTCCGCGCTTGCCGCCGCGCCCGGCTGAGAAGCACCGGACCTGGGTGCGAAGCACAGGATGGGTGCGCGGGTAGCCGGAGTGAGATGATGCGCAGGCGGGGGTTTGCGTAACGACGACCGGCTGAAGGAGTGCAATGGAGCACGATAAGCAGGAAACGCGGCTATACCCGGCCGGCCGGTTGCGCGAGGTCGCGGCTGCTGCCGGTGCTGCGGGGCTGGAGGCGCTGCTGCTGACGCCGGGGCCCGACCTGCGCTACGTCACAGGCTACGAAGCTCCCGCACTAGAGCGGCTGACCTGCCTGGCAGTGCCCGCCGATGGCACGCCGTTCCTGGTCGTGCCGAGGCTTGAGGTGCCGGCCGCGCTGGCGTCTCCGGCAGGCGCGCTGGACCTGGAAATCGTCGGCTGGGACGAGACCGACGACCCGTATGCGCTTCTCGCCCGGCGGCTCGGTGGTGTCGGCGCGGTCGGCCTGGCCGACCGCATGTGGGCCCTGATGGTGCTGCGGCTGCGGGCGGCGCTGCCAGCTGCCCGGCAGGAACTGGCCAGCGTGGCCCTGCGGGATCTGCGCGCACGCAAGAGCCCGGCGGAGATTGCCGCTCTGCAGGCGGCTGCCGACGCTATCGACCGTGTCCACGCGCAGGTGCCGGGCTGGCTGCGGCCCGGCCGCACCGAGCGCGAGGTGGCGGCAGACATCAGCGAGGCGATCCTGGCCGCCGGGCACGCAACCGCCGACTTCGCCATCGTCGCGTCCGGCCCGAACGGCGCCAGCCCGCACCACACCGCCTCCGACCGCGTGCTCCAGCCAGGCGACGCAGTCGTGGTGGACATCGGCGGCACGATGCCCAGCGGCTACTGCTCGGACTGCACCCGCACCTACGCGATCGGCGCGCCGCCTGCCGGCTTCGCGGAGTATTACGAGGTGCTCAGGGACGCCCAGGACGCGGCGCGGCGGGCAGTGCGGCCAGGGGTCAGCGCTGAGGCCGTGGACGCGGCCGCCCGCGAGCCGATCACGGCGGCCGGCTACGGCGAGTTCTTCGTGCACCGGACCGGTCACGGCATCGGCCTGGAGACTCACGAGGATCCCTACATCGTGTCAGGCAACACCGAGCCGCTACAGCCTGGCCATGCGTTTTCGATCGAGCCGGGTATCTACCCTGGTCCGCACGGAGCACGCATCGAGGACATCGTCGTGTGCA
The DNA here is from genome assembly GCA_027314515.1 of Actinomycetota bacterium. Taxonomy (GTDB): domain Bacteria; phylum Actinomycetota; class Actinomycetes; order Streptosporangiales; family Streptosporangiaceae; genus JAJYUU01. Next base: position 28,449 of record DAHVAR010000054.1, on the reverse strand, counting down.
CTGCCGATGGCTGCCGGGAGCTGAACAAGGTCAGCCGCGAGCTGATCGTGGCAGGCGGCTAGTGGCTGGTGTCGAGCGGGAAGCCAGGGACGAGACTACGGCTGCCCTGTTCGCGCTGGCGAGCCAGATCGCGGCCGATGAGCTGCGGCCGAGGGCCGATGCCGCCGAGCAGGAGGGGAGATTTCCGAGAGAGGTTTTCGCCACGCTGGGCAAGGCCGGGCTCCTCAGCCTGCCGTACCCGCAGGAGCTGGGCGGTGGCGGCCAGCCTTACGAGATCTATCTGCAGGTCGTCGAGGAGCTTGCGACGGCATGGCTGGCGATCGGGCTGGGGGTCAGCGTGCACACTCTCACCTGCTTCCCGATTGCCACGGCGGGCACGTCGCAGCAGCAAGACCGGTGGCTGCCGGGCATGCTCGGCGGCGATCAGCTGGGCGCCTACTGCCTGTCCGAGCCGGACAGCGGTTCGGACGCCGCGGGCCTGGCGACCAGGGCAGTGCCCGACGGGGACGAGTTCGTGATCAACGGGGTGAAAGCCTGGACAACACATGGGGGACAGGCCGACTTCTACACCGTGTTCGCGCGGACCTCCGGTGAACCCGCCGGGCCCGGCCGGGCCCGGGGCATCAGCTGCTTTCATGTTCCCGCGGGCACGGCCGGGGTATCGGCGGCACCGCCAGAGCACAAGATGGGCGTCCGCAGCTCGGCCACCGCGCAGGTGCGGTTCGAGGCGGCCCGGGTGTCCTCCCGTCAGCTGATCGGGGAGCCCGGCCGCGGCTTCCCGATCGCGCTCGCCGCGCTGGACGCGGGCCGCCTGGGCATCGCGGCCTGCGCTACCGGCGTTGCGCAGGCCGCGCTCGACTGCGCCGTCGGTTACGCGCGGCAGCGGGTCCAGTTCGGCCGGCCGGTGATCGATTTCGAGGGCCTGCAGTTCATGTTGGCCGACATGGCGACCGCGGTCGCGGCTGCCCGTGCGCTGTACCTGGCGGCGGCCCGGCGCAAGGATGCGGGCCTGCCGTACGGGCAGCAGGCAGCCATGGCGAAGCTGCTGGCAAGCGATACCGCGATGCGCGTCAGCACGGATGCGGTCCAGGTGCTCGGCGGATACGGCTACGTCGAGGACTTTCCCGCCGAGCGGCTGATGCGCGAGGCGAAGATGCTGCAGATCGTTGAGGGCACCAATCAGATTCAGCGCATGGTGATCGGCAGGCAGCTGGCACGGTCGGCCTGACCTTCGGCGCCGGGAGAGTCAGCCGTTGGCCGGATGACCGATGGACAGTCCGCTCGCCGCGTCGAAGAACTGCATATTCGAGGTATCCACGGCGAGCACGGCGGCCGTGCCGGGCCTGATCCCGGTGCGTGCCGCGACTCGCGCCGTCCACATCGTCTTGTTGTCGGCGAGCGGGATCGTCTCGTCCTCGTCGTCGCCAGAGCGCGCGTCGGTAATGCTCGCGTGCTGCACCGGGGGCGTGTCGATGGCGAAGATGACGTGGACCTCGCTGCCAAGGTCCTCGGTAACGCTGGACTGGACAGTGAGCCGCGGCCAGGACGGCTCGGCGAAGCTGGCATCCTCGAAGTCGGACGGACGGATGCCGATGATCAGCTCCTTGCCCAGATAGCTGTCGAGCCCGGATCTGGTCGCCAGCAGCGCATCGCTGACCGCCAGCTTGTGACCGGCGAAAACGACAGCAGGTCCGTCGTCGCGGACGAGCCGCCCGGTCGCGAAGTTCATCGCGGGCGAGCCGATGAAGCCGGCCACGAACAGGTTGACCGGTGAGTTGTAGAGGGCCTGCGGAGTGTCGACTTGCTGGAGCTTGCCATCGCGGAGCACGCACACCCGCTGACCAAGCGTCATGGCCTCGACCTGATCGTGCGTCACGTAGACGGTCGTGACGCCGAGCCGGTCATGCAGTTGCGACAGGGACGCCCGCATCGACACCCGGAGCTTGGCATCGAGGTTTGACAGCGGCTCGTCCATGAGGAAGGCCTGCGGCTCGCGGACGATTGCCCGGCCCATGGCGACGCGCTGGCGCTGGCCACCGGACAGCGCGGCCGGCTTGCGCTTGAGGTATTCCGCAAGGCCGAGCATCTTGGCCACCTCAGCGACGCGTCGCTTGATCTCGTCCTTGGGCGTCTTGCGCTGCTGGAGTCCGAACGCGAGGTTCTGCTCGACCGTCATGTGCGGGTAGAGAGCGTAGTTCTGAAACACCATCGCGATGTCTCGATCCTTGGGCGGCAGGTCATTGACCACCCGGCTGCCGATCGTGATGGTGCCGGAGGTGATTTCCTCAAGGCCGGCGATGGACCGCAGCGCGGTGGACTTGCCGCAGCCGGACGGCCCGACCAGGACCATGAACTCGCCGTCGGTGATGTGCAAGTTCAGCCCGTCGATGCCCGTCACGCCGCCGGGGTAGACCTTGTCGACATCATCAAGCACGATCTGTGCCATGCGCCCTCCGTAGCTTTGCCAGCGAGGCCGTTAGCGGGCCCCCTGGCCGGAGCGTACCGGCGCGCCGTGCCGGTGGCTACGCGGCGGAATAGCCTGTTACTGGAGCGTGAGCCCGTTATTGTTTCGTTACGTGCCAAGCCGGCGCCAGCCGGCGGAGCGGCACGTTAACGTTGCCGGGTGGAGGAGATCAACGCCAGGATCGTCTCGCTGCTCGCGGCTGACGGCCGGATGAGCTTCACCGAGCTTGCCCGGCGCACCGGCTTGTCGGTATCAGCCGCTCAGCAACGGGTCCGCAGGCTGGAGCAGCGCGGTGTCATCAAGGGCTACAGCGCGGTCATCAGCGCGGAAGAGATCGGCTTGCCGCTCACGGCCTTCGTGTCGATCAGAGCCTTCGACCCCGCGGCGCCCGACGACGCTCCCGAGCGGCTGGCGCACCTTGCGGCCATCGAAGCCTGCCACAGCGTCGCCGGGGAGGCCAGCTACATCCTCAAGGTCAGGGTGCCGTCGCCGCGCGATCTTGAGGACCTGCTGCAGGAGATCCGGGCCGCGGCGAACGTCTCGACGCACACGACGATCGTGCTGAGCACGCCTTTCGAAAACCGGCCTCCCAGGGTCTAGCCTGCGCGGCGCAATCGGGCCGGATCGGTGGAGCCCGCCTGATCGGCTGCGGCTGGCCGCAGGAGGCAGCCGCGGGTCAGGAAGCGATGGCGAAGAGCCGGAGCGGCTCGGTGCCCCCAATCTCGACGCCGGGCGGGACGATGGCAGCGGTTCCCCGGTGGGCACTCGCGGCCGCGGCCATCTCATCGGTGCGCGCCGCGACCAGTGTCGCGCCGGTCAGCAGCGCATGGTCGATGATCGCGGTGTAGGACCTGCCATCACCGATCGGCGGCGCAGCCAGCACGATGTCCGCTGCGCTCAGGCAGGCGGTGTCGCTCAGTGCGGCAATCTCCGCGGCCATGTCGATGTGGGACAGGCCGGCCGGCTGCAGCGCCCCGCCGGGGCCTCGTACATAGTGCAGCAGCGCGATATCGTGCGTGCGGGCTGGCGGCGGGCAGAGTGAGCCCATGCCGAGCAGCGAGCCGAAGGGCGTCGTCGCGGGCGCGTCGCCGAACGAGATGACCTGGCGCACCCAGGACCGGTCAGCTGCGGCGATCCCGGCAGCCGCCAGCGGCTGGGCGGTCAGCAGCATCCGGGCGCCGCAGTCGGCAAGCTGCCCGGCTGTCTCCTCGATCGTGAGCTGGGCGCTGACCGGGCACGGGATGCCGCCGGCTGCACTGACCGCGTGACAGGCTAGTACGTACGCCGCGGCGTCCGGCACGTAGACGCCGACGACATCATGCGGCCGCAGCCCGCGCCAGGCTAGGCCAGCCGCCGCGTGCTGGATCGTGGTCGCCAGTTCCGCGAATGAGTACGGCTTAGCCGCGTGCCACGGCAGCAGCGCCGGCCGGCAGCCGTAGCTGCTCGCCACCTCGACGAGCCGCTGCGTCGCCGTCAGTTCCCCGTTCAGCCTCGAGTTGGCCACCCGACCGCGTCCGCCTCCCTGCTGCAAATCCGCTGTGCGCGGCATCGCCAACGTATGCAACCCCGGCTGCCGGGCACATCGGCCGCAATGTGTAGCCGGGTATGTATCCAGTGGCTGCGCCGGTCCGCGCGGCCTGGCCTGCCGGGCAGGTCACCGGGCAGCCAGCCATCCCCCTCCGATGGCTGGCTGTCCGGTGACCCTTGGGTCTCGCACTTAACGTTAGGTAAGACGCGACGTGCGTGCATCGGCTGAATTGCCCATTCCGGTATGCACGCCAGCCAGCCTGACTGTGTAGATGACCACGCGCCGGGCCGGCGCGGTGCGGCTAACTGCCTGGCCGCAGCACTTCAGGTTCCGGGCCGCCGGCAGCTGACTCATGGTCAGCCGTCCATGCCGCGACCTGCGCGCGCGAGCTCAGCCCGAGTTTGCCGAGGATGTTCGCGACGTGCCGGGCCGCTGTCGCCGGGCAGATGACGAGCTCGTCGGCGATGGCGCGATTCGACAGTCCGCGCATGATGAGCTTGGCGATCTGCTGCTCCCTGGCGGTCAAGACCGAGGCCCGCAGCGCTGCCGTGGCCGGTCCGCTGCCATTGACCGGCTCCGGCTGCCGGTCTCCGGCGCTGGCCGTGCTCAGCGCGTACCCGGCGGCGTCGTGCGTGCTGAGCCGCTTGCCCTCGGCTAGGAGGCTTGCCGTCCTGGCCGGACCGAGCCGCTGATGCGCGGGCCCGAGCAGGCCGTCAAGCCGGCCCTGCGTGGAGGCCGACGTGACCGGGTCGACGGCCTCGCGGATTACCGCCGCCGCGCCCTCAAGCCGGACGGCGGCAACGTCATCGTGGCGGGCCGCCGCCAGCGCCGCGAATGCCTCCAGGCCGCGGGCGATCGCGAGCCGCTGGCCGCTCGCCATGCTGAGCTCGAGGCTCTCGGCCAGGCTGCCGGCGGCGGCAGGGAGGTGGAGGCTGGCGAGCTGGATCCAGCCGATGCCCGCCAGGCAACGTGCCATCTCGGTCCGGGCGCCGATCTGCCGGAACAGCTCGAGCGCGCTGGTGAAGTGGCGAACGGCGGCCGCATTGTCGCGGCGTGCCCTGGCCAGGCTGCCGAGGCCGGACAGGGTATGGGCCACGCCCCATCCGTTGTTTCCGGTCAGCAGGCCAAGCGCGGCTTCATACGATTCCTGCGCGCTGGCCAGCTGGCCACTTCTGGCCAGGACTGTGCCCCTGGCCGACAGCCCGAGACCCTGCTCCCACTCATCGGCGTACTCGCGGGCCGCCGCGACTGCGGCGCTGGCCTGCGCGAGCGCCTCGTCGGCACGGCCAGCGCGCAGGCTGATCAGGGCAAGGATGCGCAGCGCGCCGGCCGGGCAGGCGCCCCGGTACGCGGTGGTCATCGCCACGGCCGCAGTCGCCCAGCCGCTTGCCTGCGAGTAGTCCTGGTGCTCGAACGCCAGCTCGGCGGCGAGCATGAGGGAACGGGCCCGGACCCTGGCCGGCACCCTGCCGGGCTGGGCCAGGAACATGCCAAACCAGCGCAAGCCTTCCGCCACGTCACCCTGAACCACCCACGGGGACCGCAGCGCCGAGCACAGCCGCAGCCCGGATTCGGTGTCGGCGCTGTCGGCGCAATAGGCCAGCGCGGCGCGCAGGTTCGCCTGCTCTGCCGCCACCCGGTGGAACACCTTGACCTGCTCGGCCCACGGCAGTACGTCGCGCACGAACGCCTGCCCGGTTATGTCTTCTACCAGGTGCAGCAGGCAATCGCGGTGCAGCCGGCGGATCTCGTCCTGCTCGCCTGCGGCCGCCAGCTGTGCTGACGCGTACTCCCTGATGGTGTCGAGCAGCCGGTACCTGGCATCACCCGCCAACTCGTCGTCCAGCGTCGCGAGCGACTTGTCGATCAGCGCGGCTAGCAGCCCGAGCACCTGCTCGGCGCTGATCCGGTCGTCCGAGCACACCTGCTCGGCCATGCTCAGGCTCCAGCTGGCGAATACCGACAGCCGCCGGAGCAGCACCTGCTCATCCGGTGTCAGCAGGTCGAAGCTCCAGTCGACGGTCGCCTGCAGCGTCTGCTGCCGTGGCGGCGCGGTGCGATCCCCGGAGGCAAGCAGCCGGAACCTATCGCCGATCCGGGTGGCAAGCTGGTCGACGGACAGTGCGCGGATGCGTGCCGCGGCGAGCTCAATCGCCAGCGGCACGCCGTCAAGGGTCCGGCATAGCTCGACTATCGCGGCGTAGTTGCCGGCGGTGAGCGCGAAGCCGGGCCGCACGGCGGCAGCCCGGTCGATGAACAGCCGGACGGCTTCGTGCTCAGCGGCGGTGGCTGCCGGCAGTTCGGCCTTTGCCAGGGAGGTTGCAGCAAATGGCACCTGGCTGGGCAGGCCGGATGCGGACAACGGCACCGCCCGCGGCAGTGAACCTGGCAGCGCCGGGGCCGGCAGCGAAAGCGGCGGCACCCGCCATACGGTCTCGCCCCGGACCTTTAGCGGCTGCCGGCTCGTCCCGACGATCCGGATCAGCGGGCAAGCGGCGATCAGGTCACGAACCAGGCCGGCAGTCGCGGCCGCGAGATGCTCGCAGGTGTCCAGGATCAGCATCAGCTCACGGCCACCGAGCGCGTCCGCCAGGGTAGCGGCAACGGGACGGCCCGGCTCTTCGCTGATGCCGAGCACGTTCGCCACCCGTGCCGTGGCATGCGCGGGCTCGCTCTGGTCAGCGAGCTCGACCAGCCAGACGCCGTCCGGGAAGTCCGACGCGAGCTGCCAGCCGAGGCGGACGGCGAGCCTGGTCTTGCCGATGCCGCCCGGACCGCAGAGGGTCAGCGCCCGCACGCTACGCAGGAGCAGCGTAAGGTCGACGAGATCCCGCTCGCGGCCGATGAAACTGTTCGGCTCCGCGGGCAGATTGCCCGGCCCGGGTACTGTGTCTGCGATCATTGCAACTTCGGTAGGTCATCGGGTGGTCGAGGTTAGTTTCTCACCCGGCACCCGAGGCTAGCCGACTATGCACAAAGGTGATGAGCGGTCAGGGGTCACCCGGGCGCGTCACCGAACGGTCACTTCGGCCGGCTCGGTGTACAGCAGCCTCCCGAAATACATCACTTTCACGATTGCCCACCAGCGCTCGCCGGGCCGGGCGGACGGCGGGATGCCGACGGTAAAACGCAGCGTCTGCTCGCCGCCTGCCTCGATGGCGAATCCGGCTGTCCACGGCGCGGTCTGGCGCCAGCTGCCGAACGGCGAGATGAGCTGCGCTTCCCCGTGGATCACCGAGTTGGCCCGGTTGCGCACGGCTACCTCCAGGCAGCCGGACCCGCCCGGGCGCAGGACGAGGGATGGGCTGATCAGGCTGACATCAGCTTCGCCGGCCAGCGCCGTCTCCGCTGCCCGCTGCATGGCCAGGACCTCATCCAGCGGCAGGTCCAGCCTGGGCGCCGGCGGCTGGCCTATCGCGATCAGTGCGCTGTCCTCGATGACCTGACCGGAGCGATCCTCGATCTGCGCCAGCGCGAAGCGGCGGCCGGGCCCGGCACCGGGCCTTGTGGTCACTGTCACCTCGAAAGCCTGATGACCGAGCGGGCCGAGCCGGTAGCTCAGCGGGCCGGCCGGCGTCAGCACGAGGCCGGCTGGCGCGGCGAGCCGGACCAGGCCCTCGGAAGGCTCAGGGCCGCAGGCAACCGTGAGGCGCAGCACTCCGGCCTGCCCGTCGTCAAGCGACACCATGTCGGGCGACAGGTGCACCGCGACGGGCATGTTCCCGGCCGGGGCCGGCCCCTTCCCGTGCAGCCAGTACCGTGCGAAAACGGGCTGGGCTGGCTCAGCGGCGCCCGTTTCAGGCCCGGCCGCCGTCCCGGCGGCCGGACCGAGAGCGGGCTGGCCGGCTGCGGGCAGCCCGACCCGGTCTGGCGTGACGACAAGCGTCGTCAGGCCCGCACGGGGGACTGTAATCAGCGCACGGCCGTCCGCGACCGGCACGGGCGGACCCTCGCTGTCCTCGCAGAGGCTGCTGGCCCTCGCGGCGGTGATCCCGGTGAACAGCCCGACCCGCGCCGTGACCGGACCGGCACCGCCGGCGTCGCGCAGCCGCACCGTGACGCCGTCGGCGGCATCGGGCTGGCGGCCCGGCGCCAGCGGGTTACCGTGCGGCTTCAGCGCCGACAACAGCGCCGCGGGCGGCTCGACCGCCGCCAGCCGTCCGCCGGCGGGCAGCGGCCCGGAGTGCAATGGTGCCGTCACCGCGAGCAGGTCGTGGTTGTAGTCCTGACCAGCCGCCGGGAAGCCAGCCGTCCGCCAGGTGCCGGGGCCCGCGGTGAGCGCGTACTCAAACGTATGGCTCCAGCGCTGCCAGGCGAAGCTGGACCCGTCGGGCGTGGTGCGCCGCTTGCCGTCGATCCAGACTCCGCACGGCCAGCTGCTGCAGGCCCGCATCAGGGCCATGGTGAGCAGGCCATCCGGGGTAACGAGGCCGCTCGGGGTGCCCCGGTTGAGCAGCGCGACGCTGTGGCCGGCCAGTGCGGTGCCCCGCCCGCCAGCCTGGCCGGCATCGTCGGAGTCGGCCGGGCTGCTCGCTTCGATGACCGCGTCCGCCAGGTCCGCCACCAGCCGGGCGGTCTCGGCGACCAGGTCGTCAGCGGCGACGATCAGCATCGGCAGGTGGCGAGGACCGCGCACGTCCGCGCCGGCCGCGAATGCCTCCGCGCGGCTGCGGTCGGCGGGCAGCCACAGCCGGGCCGACCCGCGCCGGGCCAGTTGTGCCGCGAGGTGCGCTGTCACGGCTGGCGCTGCCGTGGCAAGCACCTCGGCGGTCAGCTCGTTCTCCGCGGGGTCGCCCAGGCAGATACGGAAGTCGGGGAGGTTGGAGTCGAGCTCGGAGTATCCGTAGCGGGGGCCGCCGGGGACTGAGCAGGTCGCGGTGACGCCCTGCCCGGCCAGCGCGGCCACCAGGTCACGGACCGGGCCGCGCAGCGTCGACGGCGCGATGACTTCGGCCACTCCGATGGCCTGCAGCTGCCGCCTGCCGTCCGGGGTGGTCACCCCGACGGCGGCGGTGGACCCGATCGCCAGCCACTCACAGGCCGGGCTGTCCAGCGTGTAGGGATGCTCGGCCACGTCGGTGTCGACCGGGCCTGGTGGCCTGCCGATGACCGCGACAGCAGTCTGGTAGACCGGCAGCCCGCCTGGAACGTTCGCCGGGAACACCACCCGGAGCAGGTGATCCTGCGCGATGGCGCCGTCAGCGTGGGTGCGAAACTCCACCCGGTCGGCACCGTCCCAGAGCAGCGTCTCCATGGTTAGCTGCAAGCCGCCGAGCTCTAGGTCGGCGACCAGCCTGCCGCCGACCGGGCAGCGCTCGGCGCGGACGGTCGCTGGCCGGCCCGCGCTGCCGGTGCCGGGCCCCGCCGGGCACAGCAGCCACGGGCCCTCCGCCCAGCGCGGGTGCGCCGGATGCTCTGGCTGCAGCACCAGCTCATTGCCGCCGCCCGCCGCTTGCAGTAGCTCGGTTCCCGAGCGCTTGTCCAAGACCCGCGACAGCGTGCCGCCGCGGGCGGGGTCGGCCTCGATGACGAAGTCCTCATTCTCCAGCCGGAACGCGGCGCCGGCCCGCTGCGGCTGCCAGCCGTTCCCGGCACTATCGGCCTCCGCAGGCCTGACAAGAAAGGTGCGGTAGCCAACCCCTGGCACGGTGGCACGGAAGGTGATGCTGACGGTCCGCAGACCGCCGCTGGCAGCTGGACTGCCGCCCTCAGCCAGGAACGGCACTGTGGCGCCGGAGTCGTCGTGCAAGGTCAGCCAGGCCGGCCAGCCAGGCGGCAGCTCCAGCTCGGCGCGCACCATCGCGCTGCGGTTCAGCGACAGCGAATTGACCACGAAGATCGCCAGTCCTGACGGCACTGCCGTGCCGTCAGCCACTGCCGTGCCGCCAACCGCCACGCTCGCGGTGTCGGCCTGGCCGGCCAGATACGAGACCGCGGCGGTGCGGGCCTGGTCGCCGCGCTCCCAGGCCTCTCGCCAGCCGCCGACGAGGTCGAGGTACACCTGATCGCCCTCACTGCCGGTGATCGCGTCATGGTGCGCGCCGAATACCAGCAGCCGCCAGGCCTTGTCGAGGCTGGCGGCCGGGTACTCCGCCCCGGCCAGCCAGGCGAGCGTGGCGAGCCGCTCGCCGTCGAGCACGGCGATCTCGGCAGCGCGCTGTGCCTGCTTGGTGTCGATGTAGCTGACGTCCTTGCCGGTGTAGACCGGGTTCATGTCCCTGGTCTGCGGCATGATCCAGGTATCCCGGTCGGCTGCCTCGGCGCGGACGGCAGCGAAGAACTCGCTCGGCACGGCGGTCACGAACCGCGGCCAGACATAGCGCGAATTCCAGTCCCGGTGCACGGCGGTTGCCCAGCGCGCCGGGATCACATGGTCGGCGCCGACCGGCAGCAGCACGTTGCGCGTCGCGGCGACGGGCGCAAGCTGGCGAAACTGTTCGTACGCGGCTGCCTCGGCGTCGGCGAGTGTGCTGGCCTGATGCAGCACCCAGCCGGCCCCGTAGTGATTAGCCAGGTAGGCGGTCAGCAGCCCGGTACCGTCCGGTGACAGCCACTCGAACTCCGAGGCGAACTGCATCAGCGTGTTGTCGCCCACCGATCGCCGCGGACCCCATTGATGGAATGGGCCGCGGGCCCAGGCCGAGCTGGTCATCCCCGCTGCGGCCATGATGCCGGGATAGCCGGGATCGAAGCCGAACGCGTCCAGCATCCAGGATGTGCGCGGGTTGCCGCGAAGGACATCGCGCTGGTAGGCGATGCCGTAGACGGCGTTGCGGATGGTGGACTCGGCGCAGGTCAGGTTCGTGTTCGGCTCGTTGTAGCTGCCGCCCACCAGCTCGATCCGGCCGGCCGCTATGAAGTCGAGCAGATCGGCCCGCTCCTCTGGATGGGCATCGAAGTGCGGCTTGAGGTAGTCGAGCTCGGCCAGCACGAACTTGTAGTCAGGATCGCGACGCGCCGCGTCGAGGTGCAGCCGGACCAGCTCGAACGCCGTGCGAACCTCGGGCAATTCGCCCGCTGCGTCCGGCAGCAGCAGTCGCGCCTCCGTGAACTGGCCTTGCGTGCTCCACCACACCGGGTCGTAGTGAAAATGGCTGACCATCCACATGACCCAGCCAGGCTCGGCGACAACGATGGCGGCTTGCTGGCTGGTGCTGCCGCCCGGCCAGGAGACGGTGGCTCTCACCGGCAGCGAGGCCCGTGGCGCGGCCGCGGTAACGATCGCCACTTCCGCAGTCACTTCGGCGCCTGGTGTCAGCCCGGTGACCCGGGCAGGCTCCGGGGTATGCACCGCCGGGCCGTCGACTCGCACGGTGGCCGCCGTCGTCGGGTCGGCGATCAGGCCGGGGCCGTCGTTGACAAGCCGGACCCTGATGATCTGGCGCGCTTCCGACACGGTACCGCCGAACAGATCAGTGGACTCAACGCCGCCGATGCGCATGGGATCATGCTCGCACGCGAGCTGGCACTGCGGTTCCGGACTGCCGGGGGGAACTTCCCCTGGGGAGAACTGCCGCCGGGGACTGCCGCCAGGGGGATTGCCCGTGGGGAAAGAGACCGTCAGGCTGGCGCTGGCCCGCGGCTGGCGGCCAGGGCGCGCAGCGACTCACCGGAAAGCCGGTGCACCGTCCACTCGTCCATTGCCCCGGCGCCGAGCCCGGCGTAGAAGCCACGGGCTGGCTGGTTCCAGTCCAGCACCCACCATTCCAGCCGGCCATAGCCGCGCTCCAGGCACAGGGCGGCAAGCTCGGCGAGCAATGCCCGGCCGAGACCCCGGCCACGGACTTCCGGCGTGACGTAGAGGTCTTCCAGGTAGATGCCGTGCTGGCAGAGCCAGGTCGAGTAGTTGAGGAACCACAGCGCGAACCCGCCTACCGTGCCCTCGTTCTCGGCAACGCCCTCGTTCTCAGCAACATGGGCGAATACGGCGGGATCCGGACCGAACAGCGACTGGCGCAGGTCCTCCCGGGTGCCGGTGACCTCAGGTGCCGACCGCTCGTACTCGGCCAGGTCGCGGATCAGCTGGTAAATGGCCGGCACATCGGCCGGCTGGGCGGGCCGGATCATGCCGTCTCGGCGAGCAGGCAGGCCGGCTTAATCGCTGCCTTCCTCGAGCAGCAGGTGATAGCCGTTAGGCGTTCTGGCATGCAGGACCCGGTACTGCCAGTCCGGGCTAGGCGCCATCAGCTCCTCGCGGTAGCGCACGCCTGCCTCGGCGAGCCGCTTCTTCGCTAGCTCCAGGTCGCTCACGCCGAATTGCCAGGTCAAGACCCTGTCCGGCGCGGCTGGCGAGAAGTCCTGCCGCCACTCGATGCCGAATTCCACCTTGCCGTGACCAAGTGCCAGGAAGTACGGGTACTCCGGGCCCTCATAGGTCACGTGGAATCCGAGGTCAACGTAAAAGTTGCGCTCCGCCTGAAGGTCGCCGACAAACAGGATCGGAATTATCCGGCTGAACAATGCCGCCATAGCGGGACATGGTACCGACAGGACGCAGCCGAAGTGACACTCTGCATCGAGGATGTCGCGGCCCGCCCCACGATCGTGCGGAATGCGCCATCGGGTGGCTCGGCCGAGCGAAGGCAAAGACCTGACTTTGAGACCTTCCGTGCTGGGTAGGTCACGCTTAGTAGCCGAGCAGGGGGAAGCGCGCTGACTTCGGGCGTTGCGGCTGTCTATGCCCGGCCAGGTCAGACAGACTCGGGAGGAGATGTCACCCATGAGGACGCAGGCCGAACAACTCCTTGGGGGGCGAGTAACCGGCTCCGACGGCACGGTAGTGGGCACCGTCGAGCAGGTATTCAGGGACGACGTGGACGGCACGCCCGCGTGGGCTCGGATCCGGTCGGGCAAGACCAGCCGGTTTGTGCCACTTGGTACTAGCCAGGTCACGGCGGACGGCCTCAGCGTTCCGTTCGACACCCAGAAGATCCTCGGTGGCCCCAGCATCGAGGCAGGGCAGCACATGTCCGCGGCACAGGCCGAAGAGCTCAGCCGGTACTACGAGCTGACTGTTCCGGCTCAGCAGGCCCCCGGAGAGCAGGCCCCCGCACAGCAGGCGCCCGCACAGCAGGCTCTCGGAGAGCAGGCGCCTGGCCTGCAGGTTCCTTCCCAGCAGGTTCGCGCTCAGCCGGGCATGGCTACGCCAGCCGATCAGGATTGGCTCATCCGCCAGGAGGAGCGCTTCCAGGTGGGCAAGGAGATGTTCGAGAGCGGTCGCATCCGGCTGCATAAGTACGTAGACGTCGAGCCCGTGGAGCAGGCAGTGCACACCTTCCACGAGGAATACGACGTAGAGCGGATCCCGATCACCGCGGAGGACCGGATCAGCGGCAGCATCGGCGAGGGCGAGCAGGAGATAGTGCTCTACGAGGAGCGGGCTGTGCTCCGTAAGGAGATCGTGCCCGTCGAGCGAGTGCGGCTGCGTACTAGGCGAGTGGAGGATGACAGCACCGTCAAGGACGAACTCCGCCGGGAGCGCGTCGAGATCGAGCCTGAGCAGCGCACGCCTGGCGGTCCGCGCTAGCGTGAGCCACGTACTGGCGACGACGGCTCTCCGGGCTCCGGCCCGCAGAGCCGGTCAGGCGTGCTTGCGGGCCAGCGTGAGGCCGTCTCCGACTGGCAGGAGCACCAGCGTCACCCGGTTGTCGGCGGCAGCGTGATCATTGAAATCGCGGATGCCCCGGACGTCCGCGCTGCTGGCGCCAGGGTCGATCACCCGGCCGTGCGACAGCGTGTTGTCGACAAGGATTAGGCCGCCCGGCCTGACCCTGGGGACCACCTCGTCCCAGTAGCTGACGTAGCTGCTCTTGTCGGCATCGATGAAGGCGAAGTCGAACGCCTCGCCGGCCGGCATCTCCCGCAGCGTTTCCAGGGCGGGCCGTAGCTGGAGATCGATCTGGTCGGCCACTCCGGCCAGCTGCCAGTACCTGCGCGCAACCGAGGTCCATTCCTCGCTGACGTCACAGCAAGTGAGCTTGCCGGACGCGGGGAGCCCGCGGGCGACGCAGATGGCTGAATAACCGGTGAAGGTGCCGATCTCCAGCGCCCGGCTGGTGCCGGACAACTGGGCTAGAAGGGTCATGAGCGTTCCCTGCTCCGGCCCTATCTGCATGCCCGCTGCAGCCGGGAACCGGCTCATGGTCTCCGCCGCGAGCTGCTCGAGTACGGGGTCGCGGGGGGTACTGTGCGCGACCAGGTAGTCGTAGAGTTCCGGGGTCAGCGGCATGCTGCGAAGAGTCATAGCCGGATGGTAGCCGCACGGCCGGAACAGTGCCCGCGGGCGGACAGCACCCTCGACAGATGCCGGGCCGCGCCCACGGCCATCTGCTGAGCTTCATCCTCAGCCCGCCGGTCAACGGGTTGCGCCTGGGCATCTGGTGCGGGCCTCATCTGCTACTAATTCAGTAGCCCACGTCCTCATCTGCCATCGGATCCAGATTTCCCACGGTTTCTGAACCATGAATCAGTTGCAGTTCCGGGCACTAGGCGACAGAATGCGATGCCGAGCTATCACGCCGGTCCCGTTGAACCGGGAGCAACTATGGCAACTACTACCGAGCCTGCCTCGCCGCTAGCACCGGCTGAGACCGGCCTGCGGGCCAATGTCCTGGGCTTGTTCGACTCGATCGTGATGGCGGTAGCTGGCAGCGCTCCGGCGTACACCATCGCCGGCAGCACGGCGGCACTGCTGGGGGCCGTTGCCTTCGCCGGGCCGGCTGCCTTGCTGTACTGCGGGATTCCCATGCTCGGCATCGCCTGGGCGTTCAGTTACCTGAACCGGATCGAGGCCAACGCCGGGGCCAGCTATGCGTGGGTCGGCCGCGTGCTGCATCCCTCGCTCGGATTCCTCGCGGGCTGGGCCCTGGTGATCTCGGCGACAATCTTCATGGTGGCCGGCTCGCTGCCCGCCGGCTCGGTGACCATCGGCTTGTTCGACCAGGCGCAGGCCAACAACACCGCGCTGGTCACCACGATCGGCTCGGTCTGGTTCCTGGTCATGGTCGGACTGGTCATCATGGGCGTGCGGGTGACCGCGCGAGCGCAATGGATCATGTCCGGCGTCGAGGTGGCCATTCTGGTGCTGTTCGCGATCCTGGCGATCGTGCACTCGGCGGCGCACAGCGTGGTGCCGTTCTCCTGGTCCTGGTTCGGCTTCAGCCACTTCAACGGGATGGCCGGATTCGCGGCCGGCGGCCTGGTCGCTGCCTTCTACTACTGGGGCTGGGACGTCTCATCGAACCTCAACGAGGAGATGAAGGACAGCAAGCGCTCTGCGGGCCTCGGCGGCATCATCGGCGTCGTGATCGTGTTCGCGCTGTATGAGATCTTCACGGTCGCGACGAACCTGGCCATGCCGGCCAAGACAATCCAGGCCAACGCCGGGGACGTGCTCGCGGTTCTTGGCCAGGAAGTCTGGCCGGGAATAGGCGGCAAGCTGCTGGTCATCGCGGTCATGCTGTCTACGATCGGCACGCTGGAGACGACGCTGATTCAGGTCACGCGGACGTTGTTCGCGATGTCGAGGGAGCGGACGCTGCCGGCGTTCTTCGGCAAGATCCTGCCCGTCCGGCAGACGCCGTGGATTGCCACCATCGCGGTGGCGATCGTCTCGCTCGGCCTGTTCATCGGCTCCAACTACATCGGCTCGCTGAGCACGATCTTGACCGACGCCATCTCCGCGATCGGGATCCAGATCGCGGTGTACTACGGGCTCGCCGGGCTCACCGTGGTAATCGCCTTCCGGAAGTTGCTCTTCGCCTCGGTCAAGAACTTCCTGCTCATCGGCCTGTGGCCGTTCGTTGGCGCCGCCTTCATGTTCTGGATCCTGGGCGAGTTCGTGGCCACGAACACCGGTGACGCCGTCGTCATCTGGGTGGGCCTCGGCGGCCTGGCGATCGGAGTGATCCCGCTGGTGATCTACTGGCTGCTCGGCAGCGCGTACTTCAAGCAGCGGCCGACGCTCGGCAGCACGCTGCCCGAGGATGCCATCTAGCGTTACCCGCCGGGAACGGGCAGTACGGCGCGAGCCGCTGGCCGGCCGCAGCAGCCTGCGGTCGGCCAGCGGCGGTCTGCTAACCTGGCCGGCATGGAGCGCGCTGGACTCACGACGACGCCGGAGCACGTCCCGGCGCGCTGAGACCTGTTCTGAGTGCAAGCCCCGGGGCGAGTGGCCCCGGGGCTTCGCCATTCTCGCGGTCACCTCGCTCCGTAACCCGAACCCGCGAGGAGACCGCCATGCCCGCTCAGTCCATGCCTGCTCAGTCCATGTCCGCCCGGCCGCTGCACGACCACCGCATGCTCGGCCGTGACCTCGGGCTCTTCGACACCGACCCGCTGATCGGCGCCGGCCTGCCGTACTTGCGGCCGGCCGGCGCGGTGATCCGGCACGAGCTGGAAGAGCACGTTTACGGGCTGGAGCGCGCAGCCGGCTATCAGCACGTGTACTCTCCGGTGATCGCCAAGCGGGAACTCTACGAGATCTCGGGACACCTTGAGCACTACCGCCATGGCATGTATCCGGCCATGGAGGTTGGCGGCGAGCAGGTCCTGTTGCGGCCGAGCCTGTGCCCGCACCACGCGGTCATCTACCGGTCGAGAGCGCACAGCTACCGGGAGCTCCCGCTGCGGCTAGCCGAACTCGGCGGGATGTACCGGGCCGAGCTGTCCGGAGTGCTCGGCGGCCTCACCCGGGTACGGTCGATCCAGCTGAACGACGCGCACATCTTCTGCGTTCCGGATCAGGTGGCGGAGGAAGCCGCAGCGGCCCTGGCGATGATCCGGCAGGCGTACCGGGCGCTCGGTATCGAGCCGGCCCGGTACCGGCTGTCGCTGGCCGGCCCGTCGGGCAAGTACGTGGGCAGGCCGGAGATGTGGGATCGCGCCGCTGCCATGCTCCGCGACGTGCTGGACGACGCGGCGGTGCCGTACCAGGCCGAGGAAGGCGAGGCCGCGTTCTACGGGCCCAAGATCGATGTCCAGGTGACCGACAGCTCGGAGCGCGAGGCGAGTCTGTCCACCGTGCAAGTCGACTTCTACCAGCCGGAGCGCTTCGGCCTGGAGTACGTCGGCGCCGACGGGGCCAGGCACCGACCGGTCATGGTGCACCGCAGTGTCATCGGCAGCCTCGAGCGGCTGCTGGCGCACCTCATCGACGTGCATGGCGGCGCGTTCCCGGCGTGGCTGGCTCCAGTGCAGCTGGTCGTGCTGCCGATCGCCGAGGACCAGGTGATGGCTGCGCGCGCCCTGCTCGGCGCCGCGCTGGAGCAGGGCCTGCGCGCCGAGCTCGTACCCGACGGCAGTCTGCGCGCCCGCATCCGGGCGCACCGGCTGGTGCCGTACCTGGCGGTGATCGGCCAGGCAGAAGCAAGCGCGGGGGCGGTCTCGCTCAGGCTGCGCGACGGCCAGCGGCTGCCGCCGCTGCCTGCGGCCGAGGCACTCGGTCGCATTGCCCAGCAGGTCAGCCAGCGGGTTCCGGGATGACCGGCCGGTCAGCGGCGTAGGCCGAGCTCGATGGCGTCGATGATCGCGGGCCGCAGCTGTGCCACGCTGATGATCGCGTCGACCGAGCCGACCTCGACCGCGCGCTGGATGGAGTGGATCCGGTCGAACTCCGCGGCCACCTCGCCCAGTTTCTCCGCCCGCACCGACGACTGAACCTCGGCGAGCGCTGCGTTCAGCGTGGCCCGCTCGGCACCGCTGGTCTCGGCCGCCCGTGCCTGCAATCCGGCCACCCGCGGGTCATTAGCGGTGCGGTTTCTCACCTCGCCGGCGAACACCACGGCCGCTGCCGGAGCACCGCCGAGCACCGAGGCGAACGAGCCTTCCAGGGCCAGCACCGTCATGTTCGGGTTGAGTGTCTTGGAGAACACCACGAACGCGCCGCCGTGATAGCGGGATATCACGCAGAACACTATCGGGCCGGCAAAATTCACCACCGCCCGGCCGATCTCGGCGCCGTACTCCAGCTGCAGCTTGCGCATCGACTCCGGGGAGCCGTCGAACCCGGACAGGTTCGCGAGCACTACCAGCGGCCGGTTGCCGGATGCCGCGTTGATCGCCCGCGCGGTCTTCTTCGATGACCGCGGGAACAGCGTGCCCGCGGTGTAGGTGTCCGGGCCGTCGGTGGGCGGGAACCCGCGCCGGGGCACCGCCCGTGACTCGATGCCGATCAGGCAGACCGGCCAGCCGCCGATGTGCGCGTCCTGAACCACCGCCGTGTCCGCGTCGGCCATTCCCGCCCAGCGCTCGAGCACGGGGTGGTCCTGGTCGGACAGCGCTCGCATTACCGTGCGGATATCAAACGGCTTCTTCCGGTCCGGGTTGCGCGAGGCCGAGAAGATCTCGCCGATCGTGGCGAAGTCGCTGTCGGCCACGGCGTGCGGGTAGCCCGAAACGTCGCGATCCCGCGGGTCCGTCGTGGCCGCGCGCCGGGGCGCCCTCTCACCCGGAGTTATGTAGGTGTGGTCGTAGTGCGCCAGCAGCACATCGCGCGCGCCAGCCAGGTTCGGAGCCCAGTACTGGGCCTGGCCGCTCGGGCCCATCACCCGGTCGTAGCCGCCGATGCCGAAATTGTCCTCCGCCGACACCCCGCCGGAGAAGTCCAGTGCCTGCTTCCCGGTGAGCACCATCGCCGAATCCGGTGTCATCACCAGGATGCCCTTGGTGTGCATGAGCATGGTGGCTTCGGCGTTCCAGTACGGCTGGGCTCCGACGTTGATGCCGGCGACCACGATGTTGATCTCGCCGCCCGCCTGGGTGAATTCGACGATCCGCTTGAGCGCGGCGGCCACCCAGTCCATGTTCTCGGTACCGGAGCTCATCGAGATGCGGGCGCCCGACGACAGCGCGAACCATTCGACCGGTACGGCCATGCGCTCGGCCAGGTCGAGAGCGGCGATGACGCGTGAGCACTCCGGCTCGGACAGCGCGCCCAGCGACTTGGTCGGATCGCCGAGCAGCACCACCCGGCTGACGCCTTCGGGGTGCCGCTTCGTCGGCGTGCAGACCACGCCGGCGACGATAGCCGCCGAGTTCTGCCCCTTTGGCCTGCTCACCGGGACGAGCGTCCCGGCCTCGCTCAGGTCATGCTCGGCGAAGTGGCCGTCCGGCCCGGCCAGCAGGCCCGTCAGCTCGTACGGGTACACGCTGCCGCGCCGTGCCGCGCTCAGCACCTTCTGCCGGTAGTCGTCCAGCGGCAGCACCGGCTCGGTCGGTGACGGCCCGACATAGAGCCGCACGCTGCCGCCCGCGTCCGCGGTGACCCGAACCGCAGTCTCGGCCAGCTCGCCAGCCTCGGTCCGCAGCCGGGCCACGAACTGGACTTCCTCCAGCCCGGCGCCCGACACGCTGGGGCGGATGCGGTGCGCGAGGGTCTCCAGTTCCGCGACGGTGAACTCGCTGGCGGGCCAGACATACAGCATTACCCGGTTGGTGTCGAAGCGCCTGTGCTGCGGCCGCTGAGACTGGACGATGCGGATCGCGTCGAGGCAGCCAGCCAGCACGTTCTCCAGCTCGGGCAGGGCCACCAGCCTGCCGTCTGCCTCGCGCAACGGCGTGAGGTCGCGAACCTGGCCCATCGCGACCAGGCGCTCGTCGGCCCTGTTGCTCTTCGCCACGGCCTTGAAGAGGTAGATCTCCTCGTCAGCCGACGGCAGCCGGGTCAGGTCGAACTCGCGCCACCGGTCCAGCTGCAGCGGCTCGGCGACCTGCGGATGCAGGCCGCGGATCAGCCGGTCCTCGGCCAGGCCAGCGCCGTCCGGGCGGAACGTGAAGTGGTGCTGCATGGGAGTGCCATTGGTGCCCGCGACCGTCACGGTGATCCGGGTGATCCGCTCGATCAGCACCGGGGACAGTCCGGCCGTCAGGAGCTCGCCGATGCTCGCGGCGATGGCGTCGGCGTCTGGCTGCGCCGCCCACGCGAGGTACAGATCGGCGACGAGGCCGCCCGCCGGTGCCTGTGCGGCGAGTTCGGCGACGCCGGCCATCACGCCCGGCAGCCCGGTGGCGCCGGTGGCGCCGGTGGCGGCGATCAGCAGCGTGACGCCGCCTGCGCCGCCGTACTCCGCGGTGACGAACTGCCGGCCGCCGACATCTCTGGCCGTCACGCCGGCCAGCCTGCGGTTGCCGTAATAGCGGCGGGTCAGCACCTCGAGCAGGGGCGCCTGGTCGACGGGCCGCCCGATCCGCTGGCCAATGAGCCGTACGAGCGGCTCAGAGCTGGCCACCATCGCCTGGATCCGCCGGGCGCGATCCGGCGCGTCCGGGTTGCGGTCGAGGTAGCGCAGGTCGCTGCGTACCGCGGCGTACACCCTGGCCCGGCTGCGGCGCAGCAGCGGCTGGGCGAACCAGCGGAAGACCACGCCGCGGGCGAGGTCCGAAACCGCTGGGAACCGCACCTGCGTCGCCTCGATGAGGTGCTCAAGCGCCAGCCCGGCCCGCTCGCGCAGCGGGTCGGCCGGCGGCGCGCTCGCCAGCCAGCGCCGCAGCAGCTCGGAAACTATCTCGACGTTACTCGCCATCCGCTGCTGGGCGAGGAAGATCCGGAAGACCGCGGTCTCAAGTAGCGGCGACCGGTCGAGGCTGGTGACGCCGTAATGGCCGAGCATCCGCCTGAGTCGTGCCTGGAAGCCCTCGGTGATGCCGGCCCGATCCGCGTCGAGGGTCCGCAGGTAACTGTGGAAGTACTCGCGCGGGCTGTGCACCGCGCTGCCGGGCTCGGCCTCCAGGTCGTTACCCGGCCTGTTGCGGCTCAGCTCTGACAGGTCGGCGAAGACGGTCAGCAACTCCGGCTCGCCGCTTGCCGGCTGCCCGCCGAGCTCGTCTCGGGCGGCCAGGTAGCCGGCCAGCAGGCGCTTGCGGTCGGCGGCGTCGCCGTCGAAGCCGAGCAGCAGGCCACGCAGGTCTTCCCTGAGACGTTCGGCCCGCTCGGCCGCGGGAACCTCCGACGGCGAGGCGGGCAGGTCGATCACGGCGACCGGGCTGGCCGCCGGGGCGTCCTTGGCGCCGTCGGCGGCAGCCGGCTCCAGCCGCAGCAGCGGCGCGCCTGTCTCGACCTGGCTGCCGACGCCAACCAGGCACTCCCGGACCCTAGCGCGGAACGGCGCTCGCAGTACCGTCTCCATCTTCATGCTCTCCAGCACGAGAACCGGCGCGTTCTCCTCGACCTCGTCCCCGACGGCGAGTGGCGTGGCGACCACAAGTGCGGGTGCGGGCGAGCGGACCACGCCGCCCTCGTCGAGGCTGATCCGGTGCATGACGCTGTCGACCTCGACCATGTGGATAGGGCCGTGAGTGGCCGTCGTCAGCCGGAACCGCCTGCCGTTGACGATGATCCGGCCGCTGTGCGAGTCAAACCGCTCGATCTCGATGTCGGCCCGGTGCGTCTTTGCGCCGGCGGCGATCCCGACCCGGAATCGCTCCGGGCCAAGACGAGCGACTCGCACGCGGTAGCCGGCGCCCCGCAGTTTCAGGTCGAGCGGACGGTCGGGATCGTGCTGTACCTGGGGACGGCCGCCGTGCGCGGTGACCAGCAGCCGTTGCCGGCTGACATCCTCCTCATCCTGGTAGGCCTCGATGGCGGCAGCGGCCAGCGCGACCGCGGAATGCTGGTGCGCGGTCAGTCGGCCGTCGGCCCGGACCCGGTCGATCCAGCCGGTGTCCGCGCTGCCGTCGATCACCTCGGGCTGGTCGAGCAGGTCGAGCACGAAGCCCTTGTTGGCGGCGCCGCCCTCGATCACCACCGTGGTCTCCGCCAGCGCGCGCCGCAGCCGCGCCAGCGCCTCCTCGCGGCTGCTGCCGTAGGCGATGATCTTGGCGATCATCGAGTCGAAATCGGCCGGGATGGTGTCGCCCTCGCTGACGCCGGTGTCGACCCGGATCCCCGGTCCGGCCGGCAGCGCGAGCCGGGCAATGCGGCCGGGCGCGGGCGCGAAGTCGCGATCCGGATCCTCGGCGTTGAGCCGCGCCTCCACGGCGTGGCCGGACTCGGCCGGCTTCGGCATGTCGAGCTTCCCGCCCGCGGCCACCTGCAGCTGGAGCCTGACCAGGTCCACTCCGGTGACCAGCTCGGTGACCGGGTGCTCGACCTGGAGACGGGTGTTGACCTCGAGGAAGGAGAACCGCTTCTCGGCCGGGTGGTAGAGGAACTCGACGGTGGCCGCGCCACGGTAGCCGACCGTCAGGGCCAGCCGCTCGGCCGACTCTTTCAGCTCCGCAGCCTGCTGCGGTGACAGGACGGGAGAGGCGGACTCCTCGATGATCTTCTGGTTGCGGCGCTGTATCGAGCAGTCGCGAACGCCGAGCGCCCACGCCGTGCCCTGCCCGTCCGCGATCAGCTGGACCTCGACGTGCCGCGCGCCGGTGACCAGCTGTTCCAGGAAGAGCGTGCCGCTGCCGAATGCGCGCAGCGCCTCCTGCCTGGTGCGCTCGAACGTGCCGGTGAGGTCGCCGGGCGAGGTGATGACCCGGATGCCGCGCCCGCCGCCGCCAGCAGCGGCCTTGAGCATCACCGGGTAGCCGATGCGGGCGGCCGCTACGAGCGCGGCGTCGCTGGTCGCGACCTCACCGCCGCTCCAGGCGGCAACGGGAACGCCGACCTCCTCCGCGAGCAGCTTGGCGCCGATCTTGTCGCCCAGCCTGCGCATGGCCTCGGCGTCCGGGCCGATGAACGTGACGCCGATCTTCTCGCACAGTTCGGCGAACGCGGGATCTTCGGCGACGAAGCCCCAGCCGACCCAGGCGGCGTCGGCGCCGGTCGCGATCAGGGCGCGCTCGAGTACGGCATGGTCGAGGTAGGGGCGGGCGGACGCCGGCCCGAGCGAGTAGGCCAGGTCGGCCTCCCGGACGAACATCGCGGTGCGGTCGGCGCTGGTGTAGAGCGCGACTGTCTCGGTCCGCGCGCCGGTCTCCGCTGACAGATCCCGGGCGGCGTGGATCAGCCGCATCGCGGCCTCTCCACGGTTGACGATGGCGATACGACTGAACACCGGCGGAGCCTCCCGAGTGCCTACACGCAAAAGGCGATGCCCGTAGCCCGAGCGTCGCCTTCACCCCTGTCTATCCTGCTCGGTTACGGGCATGCGGACCAGTGCTGGACAGGACGCATTCTCCGGGCGCCAGTTGTACGAACCCCACAAAAAGTCAAGGGCGCCAGCCCCCGCTGCCGCCGTCCGGTTGTCCGCTGCCCTAGATCGCTGCCCCAGGTCGCTGCCCTAGATTTCGGCCCGGCGGCGGTATGCATGTCAGTGCTCGGGAGCGGCTCGCGGCACACTGGGCTGGTGCGGATCACCATTTTGGTCCGGCCCGGATCTGCCCGCCCCAGCGTGGGCGGCGTGCATGACGGGGCGCTGGTAGTGCGGGTGAGCGCCCGCGCGGTGGACGGAAAGGCGACGGCGGCCGCGCTGGCCGCGGTGGCCGCTGCGTTCGGCGTGCGGCCGCACGCGGTCACGCTGGTGTCCGGAGCCGCCAGCCGACTGAAGATCATCGAGGTGACAGGCGCGGACAGCGCTGCCCTGGACCGGCTGCTGGCGCGCTGAGGGTGCCGCGCTGTGCTACCGCCTCAGGCCCGATCCGCCGCCAGGAGCTGGCGGCCACCAGCGCGACCTGACGCCGACGCGGCCCGCCGACGCGGCCCGCCGACCATGCCCGAGCACTACCGTTAGCTCCGTCAGTGCCCTGGCGGACTAGCGGCTCAGCCGACTGTGGCCGGCGTGGCGACCCTGGCCCGCCAGTACTCCTGGCCGGCCTCGGGCAGAAGGTGAATCGGGTCGTAGTACTCATACTCGCGCTGCAGCGCCATCGGGTCGCCCAACTCGACCGCGGTCCGGTAGTTCTTCGTCCAGTACGAGATGCCGCGCTCGCGGTCGTACCTGGCGACCTGGTGCACCCAGCGCTTTCCCACGTATGGCACGTCACAGATGAACCTGGGCGTCGCGAAGCCCGGCAGATAACCCATGATGTCATGCTGCAGTTGCTGTGCCTCAGCCAGCGACAGCCGCCAGTGCTCGCTGCCGGGGATCATGTCGCACATGTAGAAGTAGTACGGCATGATCTTGGCGTCGTCGAGGAGCGCGAAGCACAGGTCGAGCAGTTGCTCGGTCTTGTCGTTGGTACCGCGCAGAAGCACGCCCTGGTTGCGGACGTCGCGGATGCCGGTGCCGAGCATGGCCTTGGCGGCGGCCGCGACAAGCGGGGTCACCGACTGGGCCGCGTTCACGTGCGTGTGGATCGCGATGCTGACATCCCGCTGCCGGGCCACCGTTGCCAGCCGTTCCATGCCGGCCCGCACCTCGTCGGTCAGCCAGTACTGCGGCAGGCCCATGAGCGCTTTCGTGGCGAGCCGGATGTCGCGGATGCTCTCGATCTCCAGCAGGCCGGCCACGAACGACTCCAGCCGGGGCCACGGCATGTTGGCGACATCGCCGCCGGAGACGACCACGTCGCGGACGCCCGGGCTGGTGCGCAGGTATTCCATCATTGCGCTGAGCCGGTCATCGCGGCCGAGCGTGAACTTGTGCTTGTCGACCACCGCTGTCGGGTTCCCGACCAGGTCCATGCGCGTGCAGTGGCCGCAGTACTGCGGGCAGGTCGGCAGCAGCTCGGCCAGCACCTTGGTCGGGTACCGGTGGGTGAGCCCCTCGACCGCCCACATCTCGGCCTCGTGCAGGGAGTCGCGGGAGGCTAGCGGGTGTGACGGCCAGTCGGCGTGCCGGTCGGTGAAGACGGGAATCATGTACCTGCGAACCGGGTCGGCGTAGAACGCCTCGGTGAAGCCGGGATCGGCAGGGGACAGGTGCGGCACCATCGTGTTGATCATCTGCGGCGGCACCAGCATCGACATGGTGGCGCGCTCGGCCTGGTCGCGCTCCAGGTCGGCGAAGAACCGCTCGTCCGGGCCGCCGCCGAGTACCTGGCGCAGCTGGCGGATGTTCTTGACGCAGTGCGCCCGCTGCCACTGTGCCGACGCCCAGTCCTGCGGCGAGACGTCGGCCCAGCCAGGCAGCCGCTGCCAATCCGGCTCCACCAGCTCCTTGTGCCGGTAGACATACGGCTGCTCGATCATGTCCGTACCTGCCCCTCAGGAAAGCCGCTACCCAGGATGATGATCTGCGGTTTCGGAACGTTACGCAAGAAGCTGCTGTCGGTATAGTGTCAAGCAACAAAATCTATTGAATGCCCATACTACCTTTGCGTCGCCGCAAACCGTCCTGATAGCCCGCGAGCCTGGCATCGCCCGCGGCGGGCGGGGCCCGCCGACCGGAAGGATCACAGCCATGACCCGATCGCGGCTGACTGGACGCGATGGCGCCGGACGAGAGCCCGGCCAGGCAGGCGGGCACGCCGGCGCCGGCCTGAACGGCCAGGCCGGCGTGCCCGGATCACCGCTCGGCCTGCACCGGGTGCTGGAACCGGCCGGGGTACTGCCGCAAGCCGCCTGGCGGCTCGATCCGCGGCCAGCGATCTGGCCGGACGAGGTGCGGGTGGCTGTTTCCCGGCTGAACCTGGACGCCGCGTCGTTCAGGCAGCTGCGCGAAGCGCACGGCGGTGACCCGGCCAAGATCAGGGCCTCGGTGCTGGAGATCGTCAGGACCAGGGGAAAGGTGCAGAACCCGGTAACCGGCTCCGGCGGGATGCTGACGGGCACTGTCGAAGAGGCCGGCCCAAAGTCCCCGCTCGGCCTTGCCGTCGGCGACCGGATCGCCACGCTTGTGTCGCTCAGCCTGACCCCGCTGGTGATCACGGACGGCCTGGCGGCCTGGGACGGCAAGTCCGAGCAGGTGCCGTGCGCCGGGCACGCGATCCTGTTCGGCCGGTCGATCGCCGCGAAACTGCCCGCCGACCTGCCCGCTGAACTTGCCCTGTCGGTGCTGGACGTCTGCGGCGCCCCTGCGCTCACCCACCGGGTCGTTGCCGCGTGCGGCACGCCGCAGCCGGTGGTGGCCATCGTCGGAGCCGCCGGCAAGAGCGGCTCGTTGTCGGCAGCGGCGGCCAGGCAGGCCGGGGCCGCCCGGATCATCGGCGTCGTGCCGCACGAGGCCGAGGCGCAACTGCTGCGCGCCGCGGTGGCCGGCGGCCCGCCCGGCCAGCCGGCCCTGGTGGACGAGGTGGTCATCGCTGACGCGCGCAACCCGGTCGGGCTGTCCCGCGCCGTCCGCAGCGCGGGCGGGCCCGCCGACGTGACCGTCGTCTGCGTGGACGTGCCAGGCTGTGAAGGCGGTGCGATCTTGGCCACTGCCCAGGGCGGTACGGTCATCTTCTTCTCGATGGCGACCTCGTTCACCGCCGCGGCGCTCGGCGCCGAAGGGGTCGCCGCGGATGTCACGATGCTGATCGGCAACGGATACGTGCCAGGGCACGCGGATCTGGCGCTTGACCTGATCCGCGCGCAGCCGGCCGTCCGGGCCATCTTCCAGCGCCGCATCGATGACCACGGGGCTGCCGACCACGGGGCTGCCGACCACGGGGCTGCCGAGCACGGTGCTGCCGACGACAGCGCTGTTAACCACGGAGAGTAAGGGGCCACATGCAAACTCGGCTCAAGCTGGACCCTGCCGTGGTCCGCGAGGCGCGCTCGCTCGCCGCGAAGGCGGGTCAGCCGATCGTGGCGATGGCGAAGACTCATACCACCGTGTCGGTGGAGCGGGCGGTGCTGCGCCTGGCCGGGCTCGGCGGCGCTGACCCCGACGGCATGCCCTGGGTGAACCGGCTGGTCGACGCGGTTCGCGAAGCCACCGGCCTGGAGCACGGCGTCGCGTTGCCGGCCTTCGACGCGCTGCTGACCGGCGGCTACGACAACCTCGCAGGCCTCGCGGCAGCGGCGGCGGAGGGCAAAGCCGCGTTCCGCATCCCGGCGGGTGCCGACGCTCGCGCTGCCCGCGCGGCGGCCTCGGCCGCGCTGGCCACCGGGTTCGGCAGGATCGACGCGAACCGCGCGCACCGGCAGCGGATGATCGAGCAGACCTCGGAGCCGGGCAAGCCGTGGATCTACCTGATCGTCGCGACCGGTGACATCTACGAGGACATCCCGCAAGCCCAGGCCGCGGCGCGCGAGGGAGCCGACATCATCGCGGTGATCCGCTCCACCGGCCAGTCGCTGCTTGACTACGTTCCCGAGGGGGCGACCAGGGAGGGCTTCGCGGGTACGTACGCAACCCAGGAGAACTTCCGGCTGATGCGAGCGGCGCTCGACGAAACCAGCCGCGAGCTGGGCCGTTATATCCGGCTGACCAATTACGCCTCTGGCCTGTGCATGCCGGAGATCGCCTCGCTGGCGGGCCTGGAACGGCTGGACATGATGCTGAACGACTGCATGTACGGCATCATCTTCCGCGACATCAACCCCCGGCGCACGTTCATCGACCAGCGGTTCTCCCGGCAGATCCACGCCAGGGCCGGCATCATCATCAACACCGGCGAGGACAACTACCTGACCACGGCTGACGCGGTGGACGCCGCCCACACGGTCGTGGTCAGCCAGCTGATGAACGAGTTCTTCGGCAAGGAGGCCGGTCTCGCCGACAGCCAGCTCGGCCTCGGCCATGCGTTCGAGATCAGCCCCGCCGTGCCGGACTCGTTCCTGCTGGAACTCGCCCACGCGCAGCTCGTCCGCGAGCTGTTCCCGGACGCGCCGCTGAAGTACATGCCGCCGACCAAGCACATGACCGGGAACGTGTTCGCCGGCTACCTGCTGGACGCGTTCTTCAACCTGGCCGGGGTGATGACGGACCAGTCCATCCTGCTGATCGGGATGATGACCGAGGGCATCCACACCCCGTTCCTGTCCGACCGCGACCTGGCCCTGGAAAACGTCCGGTACGTGCGCCGCGCGGCCGGCCGGCTGGGCCAGGAATTCCGGCCCGACCCGGACGGGTTCGTCGCCCGGCGCGCCCGGCAGGTGCTCGGCGAATCCGTCGACCTGCTGCGCAAGATCGGCTCGCAGGGCCTGCTCAACGCGATCGCCGACGGGACGTTCGGGGTGACCAAGCGCCCGGCCGACGGCGGCCGCGGCCTGGACGGAGTGGTGGAGCGCGCCGAGGGCTACTACAACCCGGCGTCCGAGATTCTGGAGGTGAACCAGTGAGCCTGACCGGGGTCGTGCGGCCCTACGGCGACACCACGGGAGACGGGCGGGTGCAGCTGTCGTTCACGCTGCCCGTGCCGTTCGGCGACGAGACCGAACGGGCCCGGGCCGAGGGCGCCGCGCTGCAGCTGGCGGCCAAGATGGGCCTGGACCCGGCGATGGTCGTGCACGCCAAGGGGATGGGCCCGGACTTCACCTTCTTCATCGTCTACGGCCGGGTCAGCCACCTGGTCGACCTGTCGGCGGTAACGGTGGCCGAACGGGAGTTCCCCGTCCTCCCGGCGGCGGAGGTGAACCTGCGGATCCGTTCGGCGCTGGGTCGCAAGCTGGTCGTGGTGGGCGCGTGCATCGGCACCGACGCGCACACCGTCGGCATCG
>DAHVAR010000168.1 GCA_027314515.1 Actinomycetota bacterium | reverse complement strand
GAACGACGCGCCTTCTCACCCGTCCTGCGCAAGGCCAGCCTCCCCCAAGACACCCGCATCCCCTGGCTAGGCGGCCGGACCATCCGCTACGAGTACGCCTGAACCTTGCGCCGAACCTGCTGCGTGGAAATCCGCGTTAGTGCTTGCCATGCTCCGGTCCCCTCCCGAGGGTCTGGCCGGGCACCCGCTGCGCCCGGCACGTCCGACTCCGGTAGTTATTGAGTGCCTGGCCGGGATCGGCACTATCTACCGGGCCGAGACGCCGTTCTTGCGCGGAGTGAACCCCTGGTGTCCCGTCGCTGCCGCTCTGAAGCCCGCCAGTCGCAAAAGCTCATCCGCGCCGCGCCGCGAATCTGCTCAGAACATAAGGCGATCTGGGCCTTGACGCCTGAAATATCAGGCCAGAAGATTCGCTGGACAGCCCGCAGACAGCGGCGCAGAAAAAAGGACGAATGCTGATGAGATGGTCTCAGCGTATGACAATTCTCGCAACCGGGATTTCGATCACGGCCGTGGCGGCGCTGGCCGCTGCCGCTACTGCCATCGCCGGGACCCCAGGTCCGGCCGGGACTGCTACTCCCCCCTTCCGGGTCAAGGTAATCGGCCGCCTGCCGAACGGCAAGGCGAGGGTAGCCAGCTCCGTGCCGACCGGGCTACCGCCGAGCGCAATCCAGTCGGTTTACTCGCTCTCAGGGCTTTCCCCCTCCTCGGGCGCAGGTGCAGGGCAGATCATCGCCATCGTGGATGCCTACCATGACCCGAATGCGCTGGCCGACCTCAACACCTTCAACGCGCAATATGGCTACCCGCAGCTTTCCGTGTGCACCTCGCTCTCCCAGTCCGGGCCGTGCTTCGAGCAGGCGGACCCGCAGGGGAAGCCCAAAGTGAACAGCGGGTGGGTGCTGGAGGAGTCGCTCGACATCGAGTGGGCGCACGCCGAGGCGCCGGGAGCCAAGATCGTGCTGGTGGAAGCGAAGACTAACAGCAACGCCAACCTGTTCAACGCGGTGTCCTACGCGAACAGCATCGGTGCCACGGAGGTCTCCATGAGCTGGGGTGGCAGCGAGACCAGCAGCGAGACCTCCTACGACGCTGACATGACCCACGCCGGCACCCTCTACACGGCATCGGCCGGCGACAGCGGGCACGGCGCCGAGTACCCCGCCGCCTCGCCTAACGTGATCGCGGTCGGGGGCACAACGCTGAACGGCTGCAGCGGGACCTCCTGCGCGGGTTTCAGCAGCGAGACGGCGTGGTCGTCGTCTGGCGGTGGCGCTTCCGCCTATGAGGCAATCCCCGCCTTCCAGTCCGGTTACGCCGGCGCGGTGTATGGCGCGGCCACGATCTCGGGCCTGACTGGCGGCACTCGGGGCATTCCCGATGTCTCCTTCGACGCCAATCCCAGTACCGGGGTGTCTATCTATGACAGCACCAACTACGACGGCCAGTCTGGCTGGTTCACGGTGGGCGGCACCAGCGTAGGTGCGCCGGACTGGGCGGGAATCCTGGCCGCGGGAGCGGCCGCGGGAAAGACCGCGCTGCAGGGCGATGCAGCCATCTACTCGGGTGGTTACAGCACGAACCTGAGAGACATCACCAGCGGCACCAACGGAAGCTGCGGCACTGACTGCACGGCAGGCCCCGGCTATGACCTCGTGACCGGTCTCGGGAGCCCAGTGAATTACCCGTGAAAGGGAACCCGGCCGCTCCGCGACATCGTCGCGGAGCG
>DAHVAR010000043.1 GCA_027314515.1 Actinomycetota bacterium | reverse complement strand
CAGTACTACGCCTTCAACGCCGGCCACTACGCCGGCCGCAGGATCGTCGTGGAGTTCTTCGGCCGGGACAACCTCCGGTACCGCACGACCAGCTTCCTGATCGACAACACCGCGCTCAGAGTCTCCTGACCCGCACCGCGGTCTCGTGACAGGGGCGTCCCCGGGCAAGGCCCGGGGACCCCCCTCTCGTAATCCGGGGTCCCTGGCTCATCGCCGGGCCGACGGCGCGCGGACCGGCCGGAAGCTGGCGCGGTCAGCCGGAGATAACCACACTGACGCGGAACGTGCCCGTTCCCGCCGGGCAGTTCGCGCCGCCGGACGCGGTGGACCCGCTGGACCCTGAACCCGCGCCGCAGGCCGGCCGCGATGAAGTGAGGACCACCGTGCCGGGGTGAACGGCGAGGAATGACCCGCCGGTGACCCACAAGGCCAGCGTGAAGGCCGGATTCGGGTGCGGGGCAAGATCGGCCGAGCTGACCCGGACCGGTGTCCACCTGCTCGCCGCCGAACCATGCAGGAATACCAGCACAGCGGTGCCGGTCCTGACGCACAGCTTCTTGCCGTTGTCACCGGCGCCGAGCGTGAGCGTTCCCTGGCTCACTGGCGTCGCCGGGCTGCCGCAGCCGGCACCCGCCGGCGTCGCGGAGGTGGCCGGAGTCGCCGTCGCGGGACCGCGCGGGGCAGTGGCGCCCGCGTTCGACGACGGGCCGCGCTGCTGGCCGCACCCAGCGATGACGGCCGGCACGACGGCCAGCAGCGCGGCCCGTCTCAGCACAGCGCGGTTACCTGCAGTGCGCATGGTCACCCCCACCTCTCGGAGCGCGGTTTTCGCCATCGCCTACTCACTGCAGAAGTTAGACGGTCGCAAGCCCGGCGCCGGTTCCACCGGTCGCAAGATGATCGCGAGCGAACCCGGCGGGCACACGGGACGAGCGCTCGGTCCGACCATTGCCCTGACAGCAGTTCCCGCGCACAAGCGCCATCGGTGACCGCATCGCTGCTAGCAGCCTGCGCGGATAATCATCCCGCGCGCGCATCGTGCGCGCCAAGCGGGCCCGGCGGGCCGCTACCCTCGGCCGGCTGAACGGCGTGCGCAGGCCGCGCGGAGATGGCGGCACGGCGTCCGAAGAAGCCCGCATACAGAACCGCCGTGGCGAACTGGGCCGCCGCGGCCACCATGAACGGTGCGGCCAGCGCCACCTCCTCGAACAGGTAGCCAGTCAGCACCTGGCTGCCGGCCATGGTCGCCTGAGCTGGCAACGCCGACAGTGCGGCCACGCTGGCTCGTTCCGAGGGATCGGCCAGATCCTGGACGAACGACTGGCGCAGCGGAAGGCCCACCCGCTGCGCCACCATCCGGACGAAGTAGATCGCCCCGGCCATCCAGAACGCCGGAGCCAGCGCCATCGGGACGAGCAGCGCAGCGGCCAGCGCCCGGACTATCACGATGGCGCGCACGGTGCCCAGCCGCCGGGCGAGCGGGGCGGCGGTCAGCGTGGAGACCAGCGAGCCGAGGTTTACGAGCGCGAAA
The DNA here is from genome assembly GCA_027314515.1 of Actinomycetota bacterium. Classification (GTDB taxonomy): domain Bacteria; phylum Actinomycetota; class Actinomycetes; order Streptosporangiales; family Streptosporangiaceae; genus JAJYUU01. Next base: position 24,892 of record DAHVAR010000043.1, on the reverse strand, counting down.
AGCAAGCCGATCGTCGCCGCGGTGGCCCCGTAGCGGCGGTAAAGCCAGTAGCTCATGAACGGGCCGATGACCCCCATCGCGAGGCCGTTGACGGCGTTGGTGACCGACAACCGCCACAAGGCGGGCCAGGACCGACGAGGAAACCGGATCCGGGCGGGCCCCGCGCCGGCGGGCCGGTCAGCCCGCGGCTCGCGCAGCCAGAACGCGATCACCCCGGAGACGGCCGCCAGCACGCTCGCCGAGATGAAGGCTGGCCGATAGGCGCCAGCCGCCGCTGCCGCACTCAGGTGGTGGGCGTTACCAGCCAAAGCCGCGAGCAGGCCGCCTGCCAGTGCGCCAAGCAACGAGAAGAATGTCAGCCGGGAAAACGCGCTGGCCCGCGCGGAGGCTGGCACGGCCTCGGCCACCAGCGCGGACTCGGCCGGCTGGTACGGCCCGACATTGCCGCCGCCCGCGCCCGCGCCGCGCCCGAAGCTGCCGAGGGCAGCCGCGGTGAACAGCACAGCCGGATTCCTGGTCATCGCGTACACAGCCGCAGCGAGGGCGGCCAGCAGCGGCACCGCGATCATGAACGGCTTGCGGCCGACCCGATCCGACAGCATGCCGACGCCGGCGGCCAGGCAGGCCGTCGCGACGCCGACGCACAGGAAGAGCATGCCGATCTCGACGGCGGAGAAGCCATCGGCTGCCAGGTACAGTGCAGTGACCACGCTGGCAACGGCCCTGGCGGCGCTCATGCACAACCGGGCCGCAAGCACAATCCCGATGGTGCGGTCGACCCACGCGGGCAGCAGCGCAGTGCGCAGCCGCGAGGTCATCGCCTGACCCCGGAGCTTCCGGCCGGAGCGCGGAGGCACCTGCCGGGGCGGCATCGCGGCGGCGGGCATGACGTCATCGTGCCCTAATATTACTTAGCGCAAGCAAATATCTGCGCGGCAGCATGCTAGCTGACATGCCCGGGCCGATGGGAGCGTGGCACCGCCGCCAGACTCGACTCCGGCTAGCACAGTTCCCCGCCGCTCGCCAGTTCGGCGCCCTCAGCGGGCGGGCCGGCCGACTGCTGCGCGCCTGGCGCCGCCCGCCGGGCCGCGATTGCGCTCGCCTCGCCGCGCGTGCGAACGCCCAGCTTGCGCAGGATCGCCGACACGTGATGGTCGACAGTGCGGGCCGAGACCACCAGCCGCGAGGCGATCTCGCCGTTTCTCAGCCCGGCCGCGAGCAGTCCGAGCACCTCCGCCTCGCGGCTGGTCAGGCCGGCTGGGTTGGCCGCCGTGGCCGGCCGCGGGCCGCGCGGCAGCCCTCGCTCGCCAACCGCCTGCAGTCGCCGGGAGACCATCGCCGCTGCCGGGCGAGCGCCAATCCAGTGCAGCAACTCCACGGCACGGCGCTGGGCGGCATGGTCGCCGCTAGCCAGCGCCATCGCCGCCGCATACCCGCAGCCTCGATCTTCCCACCAGCGCGCCGCGCCAGCGTAATCTCCGCTGAGCTCCAGCCGGTACGGCTCGGCAAGGCCTGCCAGGTCATCGCCCGGCAGCCCGGCCCGCGATCGCCAGACTGCCAGCTCACCGGGAAGCCAGGAGAATTCCGTCAGTCCGGCCATCGTGACGTAGTCGGTTTCCCGCGCGATCCGCTGCGGCGGCGCTCCCTCCAGCCAGGCGGCCTCGGCCCGCGCGCAGGCTATCAGCGACAGGGAGAACGGTACGCTCACCGCTTTGGCGATCCTGGCGGCCTCGTCGAGCAGTTCCCAGCACCCGGGCTCGCCCCGCCGGGCCCGGACTTTGGCCAGCACTACCAGGGCACTGCAGCGCGCGTGACCGAACCCTGCCGGCACGGTGGCCAGAAGTGAGCTGGCGACCCTGGCCGCCTCGTCCCATTGCCCGCGAGCCAGCGCTGACTCAGCCGTCAACGCCGTCAGCCATGCCTGCCAGGTGTCCAGGCCGTGGTCACGGCAGTAGGCGATACCCGGCTCGAGGAAACGCTCGGCCTCCAGCCACTCGCAACGTGCCACCAGGACGAGCGCGCTGTGCAGGAAAGCACGCCCGACCCCGACCTCGTCTCCAGCCGTCGCGGCCAGGTCCCGGCTGCGCTCGAGCTTGCGGAGGCCACCGGGATCACCCCGGCGCAACTCGACGGTCCCCACGTTGTTGAGCGCGTAGACCAGCGCGTCCGTGCAGCCGACGCGCTCGGCCAGGTCAATAGCCTTCCGGCCCCATCGGACGGCCTCAGCGTCGTCGCTGAGGCCGTAGACGGACGAGACCGTGGCGTAGGTGCGCGCTAGCTCCGGCCCGGGCGCAAGCTTCTCGAGCAGGGCAACGGCCTCGAGCTGCACGGCCCTGGACTCGCTGAGCTGACCATCCAGGCCAAGCTGCTTGCCGAGCTGGCGTAGCACCCGGCCCGTCGCGGCGAGGTCACCGCCTCGTTCGTAGATCTGCCGTGCTTCCCTGAGCGCCTCGGTCGCCTGATCGCTCGGGCCGGCGAAGTACGCCTCGGCGGCGAACCGTTCCAGCAACCCGGCTCGCTCGGCGGGCGGCCACCCCATCGCGAACTGCAGCGACCGGGCGTAGAAACTGGCAGCTTCCCGGCGGGCACCGGCCTGCGCGGCGCGCTGCGCTGCAGCCGGCCCGAACCGCAGCATGGCATCGGCATCGCCGGCCGCCTCGGCGTGATGGACGAGCCTGGCCAGGTCGGAGTGCTGGCGCCCGGCCAGCGCGGCCAGCGCGGCACGGTGCAGCGCGATTCGCCGTCCGGCCGGCATCGACTCCGCGACAACCTGCCGCTCGATGTCATGCCGGAATTCCAGGCCGCCGGCGAGCACCGCCATGCCACAGCTCAGGCACTCGTCCATAGCCTCCGCCGAACCGGGAACGAGTTCTTCCAGCAGCCACAGCTCGGCGCGACCCGGCGCGACGGCGACCGCGTCCAGGACGTCCCGTGCCGCCCTGCTGAGCCGCGCCGCACGCGCCAGGACCGCGTCCCGGACCGTGTGCGGGACCGTTGCCATGCCAGCCGCCAGCACCTCGGTGACGAAGAACGGATTACCGGACGTCCACCTGTGCAGCTCCCTCGGACTGATGCCAGCCGGGCCAGCCAGCCTGGCCACAGCCTGCCGCGACAGGCCCGTCAGCACGAGCCTGGTTACCTGATCGCTGCCGGGCAGACTGCCGAGCACCACGCGCAGCGGGTGGGCGCGGTCCAGTTCGTCCCCCCGGTACGTCAGGATCAGCAGCACCGGCGCATCAGCGATCCGCCGGCCCACGATCGCGATCACGTCGAGGGTCGCCTCGTCCGCCCAGTGCAGGTCCTCCAGCACCACGATCGACGGGCGTGCCCGCAGCTCGCGCAGCAGGGCGGTGGCTATCTCGTAGGGCTTGCCGGCGCCGGCGGCCCGCGCTGCCGCCTCACCGCCGATGAGCTCGGCCAGTTCGAGCGCTGGCCCGAGCGGCCGGGGTGTCAGCAGCGGATCGCATCCCGCCCACAGCACCTCGGCCGGCCGTTCCTGACCGGCACAGAACCGTCGCAGCAGGGCGGTCTTGCCGATCCCGGCCCCGCCGGATACCAGTACGATCCGGCCGCGCTGGCCGGCCAGCACCGCGGCCAGGGCATCGTCAAGCGACCTGAGCTGCTCTGCGCGCTCCAGCAAACCGTTGCTGCCGTCGCCGACGGCAGCGGGCATCCCCCCACCCATGTCCGATAAGTAAAGACAAGTGGCGTCCTGAAATCAACTACGCCGCTAAATCCGCTGCCGGGTCGCGCCTCCTGCTACCGCCTGGCCGGGTACCGGCTCGGCCTGGCGGTGTGCGGCGCCGTCGGCGGCGATAGCTGCCTGCAGCTCTGTGGCTGCGACGCCCGCCAATCGCGCCGATACGATGTTGCCCTTCGCCGCGAAGCGCTCGGATGCCGCAGCGAGCGCCTCGAGCGCCTGCGTGGTGTCGCTGCGCAGGCGGCAGACCTCGGCGAGGTCCATGAACCCGTCACCCTGCAGGTCCAGGAAGTCCGAGCTGCTGATCAGCTCCAGGGCCTCACGGACGAGCGGCTCAGCACGGTCGTGCGCGCCATCCCTGGCGAGCAGCTTGGCCGTCACGCAGCGCCACAGGAACTGGGAGGACACATCGTCTGACGACGCCAGCGTCCGGCAGTTGCCGGCGAACTCCGCTGCCGCCGCCAGTTCGCCCTTGCGATACAGGACCTCGGCGAGCACTCCCGCCGTGGTGGAGATGTAGTTGCGCTCTCCCATCTGGTCGAGGGTCTGGTAGTCCTTGCGCAACTCATCTTCCGCGGCGTCGAGGTCCCCTGCGAGCATCTCGACGACGGCCGAGTCAAGCGAGGTCAGGGCCGCGGTCAGGCGCCAGCCGAACTCCTCGAGCAGTGCCCGGCTGCGGCGGTAGCGCAGCCTTGCCGTCTCGAAGTTGGCGCGCATCGCCTCCAGATGGGAAAGCGTCACCTCCGTGATCGCGGTTGCCTTCCGGTCGTCGGTGACCTGGCCGAGCACGTGCTCGCAATACGCGATCGCCTCGGTCACCGGCGTCGGCCCGAACAGCGCCGACATCGCGAGCGAGCCAGCGTACCGTCGGGCCGTCAGCTCGTCACCCGCCTGGGTCGCGTGCCAGATCATCCGGTCAGCGGCCTCGGCCGCGCGGCCGTACTGGTTCGCCGTCCAGTGCGCGAAGGTCAGCAACCGCCAGGCCCGGGCGAGACCGCTATGGTCGCCTGCCTCCTCCAGGCTCGCGATCAGGGCGCGGGCCCGCTCGACGACGCCGTCGTGCGCACTCGCGGTGCCGGTGGTGTAGCCAAGCTGCAGCCCGGCAAGCTCGGCGGCCCGTGACTGCGCAATCGCGTCGTCGCGCAACGTCGTGGCGCCCGTGCTCGCGCTGGTCAGGGCCTCCTGCGCGGCCGCAAGCTCGCCAATGTCACCGAGCGCCTCCCCGGCATGCAGAAGGTAACGCGGCCGGTCGAAGTGGCCGTCAGCCAGCAGGCCGGCCGCTCGCTGGAACAGGCTCGCCGCCGCGGGCATGTCCCCGTGGCCGACCGCCCTGGCGCCTGCGATGCCGAGGTGCCGCGCGGCACGGTCACCGAGTGAGCGGGCTTGCTCGTCGACGGGGCCGAGTTCGGCGCGGTACCGGAAAGATTGCTCAAGGTGGTATCCGGTGATCTCCTCGAACTCGGCCGCGCGGTCGCCGGAGATCTGCAGCAGCCAGTCAGCGAACCTTTCGTGCATGCGCGCGCGGGTCCGCTTCAGCAGGCGCTCGTAGGCGGCGTCCCGCACCAGCAGGTTGGTGAACTGGTACTGGTCGTCGCCGGGCCCTGCATCGGTGATCCTGATCAGGCGCTTGTCGCACAGCGCGGCCAGGGCCTGGCCGAGGTCAGCGGCCGCCTCGGCGTCGGCGGCGAGCGCATCGACAGCGGCTGGCTGGAAGTCCAGGCCGATGACGGCCGCTCGTTCCAGCACTGCCCGCTCGAGCGAGGGCAGCCTGTCCAGCCGGGACGCGAGCAGGGACGACACGCTGGGTGGCACGATCACCTGCTCGTCACCGCTCGTGATCTGCCAGCCTGCGCCGGACTCGGAGATCACCCCTGCGTCGATCAGTACGGAGATCATCTGCTCGACGAACAGCGGGTTGCCTCCGGCCGCAGCGAAGATCCGGCCCTCAAGACTGGCCGGCAGCCGCAAGCCGCCCGCGATGTTCCCGATCACCGCCGCCGCGTCGGCCCTGGTCAGGTCCCCCAGTTCCATCCGGCTCGCGTGGCTGCGGTCAGCGAGGAAGCCCGCCCGCTCGTCGAGCAGTTCGGGGCGGGCGGCGCAGACGACCAGCAACGGCACGCCCGCCGCCGTATCGGCTACGTGCTCGATGAGGTCGAGGAAGACGTGCTCGGCCCAGTGCACGTCATCGAAGACGACGACCAGCGGGCGACGGCTGGCCATGGCAGCGAACATCGCCCGCACGCTCCACAGCACCTCGTCCTTGGTGTAGCTGCCGGGACTCAGGCCCATCAGCGACGCAACCCGCAGCGCGGCGTCCTCGTGCTCCGGCCCGGCCAGCAACCAGAGCTTCGCCCGCGCTTCCTCCTCGCGGTCGCCGGGGAGGATACCCGCGGCCTGGCGCAGGGCCTCGGCGAGCGGCCAGAACGTGATGCCGTCGCCGTAGGACAGGCACCTGCCCCGCACCACCTGCGCGTGGCTGCTGATCTGGCGCACGAACTCGTCGACGAGCCGTGTCTTGCCGAGGCCAGCCGGGCCGAGCACGGTCACGGCCGTGCAGGCCGACTGGCCAGGACCGCGGTCGAAGGCATCCAGCAGGAGCGTCAGCTCGGCTTCCCGTCCGACAAGAGGCAGATCCTGCTGTCTCCGGACTATCTCGCCACCGCCGATGCCGGTGAGCCGGTAGGCGGGGACGCGCTCGGACTTGCCCTTGAGCTCCAGCGGCTCTACCGGCTCGACCGACACCCAGTCCCTGACGAGGGCGTACGTCGTCGCTCCGAGCAGCACCTGGCCGGCGCCCGCCGCCTGTTCCAGCCGGGCCGCGACGTTGACGGCGTCGCCGGTGGCGAGCCGCTGCCGGGTGGCGGCGTCGCCCGCCACGACCTGACCGGTGTTGACACCAGTCCGGTTTTCCAGCGTCACGCCCCAGGCTGCCTGCAGCCGCACATTGACGCTCTTCAGCGCGTTGCCCATGTCGAACGCAGCCCGTACCGCGCGCAGCGCATCGTCCTCGTGCAGGGTCGGCAGCCCGAACACGGCCATGATGGCATCGCCGATGTACTTCTCGACCGTGCCGCCGTACCGCTCGATGACCTGTCGCATGGCGGAGAAGTAGACGCCGAGGACCTCGCGCAGCGCTTCGCTGTCCAGCCGCTCGGCCAGGCTGGTCGAGCCCTTCAGGTCGCAGAAGACGATCGTGACGGTCTTGCGCAGCTCGGCGGGACCGTCCGCCGGAGCGAGCCCAGCGCCGCAGTAGCCGCACAGCCGGAACCGGTCAGGATTCTCCTGGCCGCAGTCCGGGCAGAGCAGCATCGGCACTGGTCACGTCCGCGCGAACGGGTCACCGGAGGCGAGGAACGTGACGAGGACGTCGCCGGCGTTGTCCTTGTTCCTGGCCGCCACGCAGGGCGCGGGCTGGCTGTTGGAGCAGTCGGGCAGCAGGCCCGTGTAGTACGTCGTCCCGCCGATCGTCACAGTCCCGTCGGGCGCACCAGAGAGCGTCGTAAACGGTGCAGCTGAGCTGTAGCAGAGCTGCCACGTCGACGCGCCCGGATGACCGGACGACTGCACCACGGACTTACTGACCTCTAGCGTGCCGGAGAACTGAGCGGTGGAGTCGGGGACGCCAGCGGAGCTGAGCACGTCGAAGCTGAACGGATCCGACAGCGGCTGGTACGAGCCGCCGCAGGAATAGCTGACGCCGCCGAGCCCGGCCCCGAGATACTGACCGGTGGCCGAGGAAGTCGTCACTGTCCCGGTCGTGGTCTTGCTGGATGCCGAGCTAGTGCATGACACGCCAGGACAGCTTTGCAGGGATCCCCAGATGTCGAAGTACTGCGAGGTCGCCGAGGTGATCCCCGGGCTCGTCGCGACCAGCGTGTACCCGGCGCCCGCTGCGTCGATCGACGGGCCCGACGAGCCAGCCGGGAAGGTAGCCACGCCGCCGGTCGCGTCAGATGTCGTCGTGCCGGACAGGGTGCCCGAACCGGGGTTGGCCCCGATGGCGAGCGTCACCGCCGCGGTCGAGGTCGCTGCCAGGTCGCCGTTCCCGTCGAGAACCTCGACTGCGATCCCGGTCGCGGTCGAGTCGAACCCGGAGGTGATCGGCTGCCCGACCGCGGTGCTAGCCGGCTGCTCCCCGTTGGCGAACGCCAGCGAGCAGCTGCCGGTCACCGTCGCGGACAGCTGGCTGTTCAGTTGATTGAGCACGAAGTCATTGCCAGATCCGTTGAACTGGTTGGACTGCTTCGCCTCGATCCCCCATGCCGAACTCTCGCCGCCGCAGGGCGCGGTGGCGTCGACGATCAGGCTCGCGGACTGCCCGGGGCTGAGGCTGAGGTCCAGGAACAGCGCGGAATCCGAGGTGTAGGAGGCGGTCCCGCCGGACGCACCGGTGACCACGAAACCGCTCGGAGCCGTGATCTGAACCGAGCCCAGCGTCTGCGTTGCGGCCTCGTTGGTCACGGTAAAGGCGACGGCCTGGCTCGTGCCCGCGACCACGCTCGCCGGCGTGACGCCGGCGGCGTAGCACTTGCCGGAGGAGACGCACGTGCTCGATGTCGCCGCGAACGCCGTCGTGGCAGCCGCGGTGGTGAGCAAAGCCGCCGCAATCGCCGCGGCGGACAGCGCCGCGATGGTGAGTCGTGCCTTGGCCATGAGGCCCCCCTTACTCTCCAGCGCCAGGGCGGTGTTGCCGCGGGGACGCTGTGCACATGCCGGTAGCAAACAGTGCAATGCTAGGGAGGGAACGCCCGCCCCGTGATCCGCGGAACTGCCTATTTTGGCCGGGCACGGTGCCCATATTGGCCGTCCAGCGTCACGGTCATACCGTCGGCGGCAGCGACGACCGGGACGGGCCAGCCGGCGAAGCGCCCGGCCAGCGCCTCAAGTTCGCTGTCGGTGCGCCGGGGAGCGTGATGGAACAGGCACACGCGGCGGGCTCCGGCCGCCTCGGCGAGGCCGATGGCGTACTCGGCGCAGGAGTGCCCGAGATAGGCCAGCTCGGGCAGCTCCGCCGCGGTGTACTGCGCGTCGTGGATCAGCAGGTCCACCCCGGCGGCCAGGTCCATTGCCGCCTGATGCAGCTCGCCGACCCCGGCCGGCCCCGGTCCGAGTGCGAGGGGATGGTGGTCAGAGAGGTAAGCGAGTGAGGCGCCGCCGCCGGTCACCCGGAAACCAAAGGTCCGGCCCCCCTTGTGCGGGATCTCCCGGGCGAGCACCGAGAAGCCCTCGACCCGGTGCTCGCCCTCCTCGATCGCTTCGAAGCTCCAGCCAGCGCCGAGCGCACTCGGCTCGACCGGGAAGTGCGGCGGCGAGAAGGCCCGCGCCAGTACCTGTTCGGCGGGCGCGCCCTGACCAGGCATCAGGACTTGTACCCGGTGGCCCGGCCGGGCGCCGCCGGCGAAGAACGGCAAGCCGTGCGTGTGATCCCAGTGCAGGTGACCGAGGAGGATGGTGCCGTCGAACGGCGCCTCGCCGAGCAGCCGGTCCAGGTTCGCCAGGCCCGTTCCCCCGTCCAGGACCAGGCTGGGGGCGGCTCCGTCGTGCGCGACCGCCACGCAGGAGGTGTGCCCGCCGAAGCGGACGTACGGCTGGCCAGGCGCCGGGGTGGATCCGCGGACGCCGCAGAAGAACAGTTTCAACCTCAGCCTCACTTGGCGGTGAACGTCGGGCAGCGCCGCTCCCGCGTCAGGTGAGCTCTGGCGGGCCGGTTGCCGGATCGTATCCGCGCCGCCCGGCCGGCGCTATCGGTGAACCATGCCGCGGGCTACGTCCGGTGAACCAACCGCCAAGATAGGCGACCGGGCGAGTCAATATAGGCGTGCGCCGGCCCGAGATAGGCGACCGGCCCAGATGACGCCCGTTCCCTCATTGTTCTACGCTCACCCCGACGCTGCGGGAGGGAGGCATGCGGAAACGGGCGAGCACACGCGCAGGGTACCGGTCGGCGCTGCGCTCGCGAGACCTGCGGTTGCTAATGGGCAGCCAGCTAGTCTCGGCGAGCGGTTCGTGGGCGTACAACGTGGCGCTGATGGTGCTGCTCTACGAGCGCACGCATTCGGCCACCTGGGTGGCGGCGGGCGCGCTGTGCCGGTTCCTGCCGGCGCTTGTGAGCAGTGCCTACGGCGGGGTGATCGCGGAGCGGTTCGAACGGGTGCGGCTGATGGTGTGGCTGAACGCGCTCGCACTGCTGCTTCAGGCGGGCCTGGCCCTGGTCGCGTGGCGGGCTGCGCCGACCGCGCTCGCACTGGTACTGGCCGGCCTGACCTCCGTGGTGATGAGTGCGTACAACCCTGCGGTCGCGGCACTGATCCCGCAGGTTGTCGGCGAGGAAGACCTGGCGGCGGCGAATGCCCTGAACGCGACCGTGGACAACGTGGTAGTCGTAGCCGGGCCTGCAGTCGGTGCCGGGCTGCTGCTGGCTGGCGGGCCCGCACTCGCGATCGCAGTGAACGCGCTGAGCTTCGCCGTGGCTGCAATCATGGTGCCGGCGCTGTCGGTGCGCAGCCGGCCCAGCGATGTCACCAGTGGCGGCGCGGCCGGACCGCTACGCCAGGTCGCTGACGGGTTCCGCGCGCTGGGTTCGTCGGCAGCTGTCGCCACCTTCGTGGCCTTCAGCGTGCTGGCGAGCTTCGTCTACGGCACCGACACCGTGCTGTTCGTCCCGATCTCCCGGCTGCAGTTGCACACCGGAACGTCGGGATACGGATACCTGCTGGCCGGCCTCGGCGTTGGCGGGGTGGCCGGCGCCGTCGTCGTGAACCGCCTCGCTGCGCGCACTCGCCTGGCCGGGGCCATCCTCGGCGGCATGGCCGTCTATTGCCTGCCGACCGCGCTGCTGGTCGTCATCCACCAGCCCGTTGCCGGGTTCTTGCTTCAGGTAGTACGCGGCGCAGGGACCCTGGTCGTCGACACCCTCGCGATCACCGCGCTGCAGCGCTCGGCGCCCAAGGACATGGTCGCCCGCGTGTTCGGTGCTTTCTTCGCCCTGGTGCTCGCCGCGATCTCGCTCGGCGCCGTGATCACGCCCGTACTGCTGCGCGCCGGGCTGCACCCGACGATGCTCGTGTATGGCGCCGGCATCCCGGCCCTGTGCCTGCTGGCCCTGCCGTCACTGCTGCGAGCTGACCGGGCCGCAGCCGTCAACGCCATGCTGATCGCGCCGCGCGTGGCGATCCTGGAGCGTCTCGACCTGTTCCGGAACGCTTCCCGCCCCAGCCTCGAAGGCCTGGCCGGCGCTGCCGAGGAAATGCAGGTGCCAGCCGGCACGGTCGTTATCGCGGAGGGCGACCCGGCCGACGCGTTCTACGTGCTGACCGAAGGGCGGCTTGACGTCTCCGCCATCGGCGAGAACGGACTCCGGCCCGTCTTCCTGCGCACCCTCGAGCCAGGCAGCTACGCCGGGGAGATAGGGCTACTCGGCCACATGCCGCGCACGGCGACTGTCACCGCGGCATCCGCATGCACGGTCCTGCGGATCGGCGGCGAGGACTTCCTTGACGCACTCACCAGCCTGAGCGCGTCGCCGTCACTCCTCGAGGGCGCCCGCGCCCGGCTGGCGGCCACTCATCCCTCTAGCCAGGCGCTCGAACCGTTGCTGCGAGCCGGCGAACCTGCCGAGCCGGCCGACGCCGACGGCACCGCGGGGCAAGCGGCGACGCCGGCCGGCACGACGTGACCGGTGCCCTGCGGCACGCACAGGCACTGCGGCCCGAATCCAGCCGCATACGGAAAGGTCAGCCCAGTTCCATCAGCGACAGGCCGGCGGCCGAAGGCTACAGCCGAACCCGCAGCCGCGTCACCGCCGTCATCGCGAGGAACACGGCGCAACCGGTTCATGTCGCGCCTGATGGCAAGACAAACCGACAACGAGGTCCTGCTGAGTTCGTCAGGCGGCCATCCAGTGTCGCAAGCGGAGCATCGAGCAACTCGGCCAGCGCGACATACCATCCGTCATAGCACGTCACATTCTCCCGGAGCTCCCATACCCGCGCAGCGCAAGGCTGGTAGGGAAACAACTCCACGCGCAAATCGAGCAGGTCAGCGTGCGCGAGCGAGGCCACGTCGGCCGAGATGTCGCCGGCCAGCGCTGCCCTCCGCAGGATATTCGCGGCCTCGACAGGCATCAGATGCGGGGCCGCCAGCGAATCACCCGCCAGCAACGACTCCGCCCAGCGTCCGTCCGCGCCATCGTCCGTGAGCCCGGCGACGACCAGGGAAGCGTCGATGACGACGGTCACCGGCGGTCCTCGTCGCGGTAGGCGAGGATGCGGTCGCGTGGCAACGAGGAGGCGCTCGCCGCCTTACGGGCGCGTATGCGGGCCATCAAGACCTCGGCATCAGGCTGGCCGGCGAGTTCCATAAGCTTGGTGCGCAGGTACTCCTGGAGGGATCGCCCGGTCAGCGCCGCGCGGGAGGCGAGTTCGTCGCGCGTCTGGTCAGGAACATCGCGTACGGTAATGGACGTTGCCACAGCACTATTATGCAGCTAATGCTGCTGAAGTGCAATCATGTAGCCGACGGTGATGCGGCCGCTCCCTCTGGCCATCGGAATGGCTGCTGACAGCGACGTCCTCAATGCCAGCACAGTATCCCGGCTGGGCTGGATCCCCGCTGGGCTGGATCCCGGCTGGGCTGGCAGGCGTCACTCCGGCTCGGACCCGCCGCCCCAGGCGTCGCTGCTGTCTTCCAGGTCACTGTCCTCGCGATAGTCGCTGGCGATGTCGACGGCTACCGTCTGCGGCTGGAACTGCGGGTCGAGGCGCACCAGGTCCCATTCGTTGATCCAGGCACGCACGTACTGCCGCATCCGGGTGGCGCCGAGCCGTTCCAGCCCGGGGACTTCTGGCGGCGACCAGCCGAACGCCTCGCCGTGCAGCTTCTTGAGCGCCGCATAGGTACGGTCAAGCTCGGCGGCGTCCGGCGGTTCCAGCAGCATCATGTCACTCTCGATGCGGCGCATGCCCGCCTCGGCGAGCGTTGCCGTCTCGTCCCACTCGGGTGCCTGCTTCGCCCGCAGCTTGCCGGGAATCTCGTCGCGGTCATTCTTGCCGGTCAGCACGGCGGCCTCGAAGTCGTCGGTCATGGCGAAGACGGCAGCGAGCGGCAGGCTGCGGTCCGCATCGTGACTTCCGAGCCAGCGGCCGAGCTCGGCGTAGGAACGGCCGCGCTGCAGCAGCGAGTACCGGCCGATCAGCTCGACCTCGTCGAACAGGATGACCCATCCCTCGTGGCCCGCGGCGCGCAGCAGGGCGGCGGCGAACCGGAACCGCTGGCGCGCCAGGTCCCGCGCGTTGACCGGCGAGAACGTGAAGACGCCAGCCGCGCCCACAGAGCGCAGCGTGCGGCGCAGGTCACTGATGCGCAGCGGCTCGCCGCTCCAGAACCGCACGAATGCGTCCGCGGTCTCGTCGCTGCCGGGCACGTCGCCCCCGCGCAGCCGCTCGTAACACAGCAGTGTCGCGGCGAACCGCTCGTCCAGCCCGCTCACGGGAGAGTTGACCCAGCGGGTGAGCTCCGCGTACCGCGGCGTGTCCGGGTCCAGCAGCCCGGCGGCGCTGGCCAGCGCGCCGTGCGCGCGGGCCGGGTCCACGGCGGCATCGATCGCTGCCCGGAACGTCTTGGCTGGGTCGTGCAGCGGCGTCTCTTTGCTGATCACGACGGTGCTGACGACGAACCCGGCCGAGGAGGCCAGGTGGCCGAAGTGGGTCAGCAGATGACTCTTGCCGCCGCCGAATCCGCCGCCCAGCAGCAGCCCGCGCGACTCGCCGCCGTGCCCGCGCCGGTCAGCCCCCTGCCCGCCCGCCGGGCTACCCCATTCGGCGACCACGTTACCTCCGGGGCGCGCGGCCACCCGCTCCAGCAGGCCGAGAAAGCGGTCTTCGGCATCCGGCTGCCCTGAGCCCAGCATTGCCACCGCATCCCAGCTCGGCACGCCCGAGCGGAGCGCCTCGACGGCACGCCGCTGGGCGACCTGCTGCTCGGTGAGAACAGGCGTCATGCCACCGCCTCCAGCCGTACCTCAAGGCGCACCAGCGCGGCGAACGGGTTGGCCCGGCGCCGGTCGCGGACCTCGTCCGCGACGCGCAGGTGCAGCGCCGAGTAAGCCGGCAACCCACGGGTCTCGTCGGTCATCAGCTCGGGTGGCACGACCGCGACGACCAGCACACCGCGCAGCTCGTCGGTCGCGTCGATGAACTGGCGCAAGACCTCGTAAGCGTCCAGCACCGCTGCCTTTGAGTAATAGAAGCCGGATCTGACCTCAGCTGGAGGCCGGCGCCCCTCGGCAAGCCTGCCGAGGTCCAGCTGCACGACGAGACCCTGGTAGCCGGCGGCAAGCAGCAGCACAGCCGTCGAGGCGAGCATTGCCCTGGCATTATGCCGGCCGATGCGGGCGTAGATGAGCGCTGGTCGCAGGGCAGTGATCGACTTCAGCTCGCCGCGCAGCCAGCTCAGCACCGCGTCGCGCTCGGCCGCGTCGATGTCGCCGCCACCGAGCTGGGCCTGGGCCAGCCGCAGCATCGCCCGGCCCATCTCCGGCGCGACGGCCGGGTTACCAAGCAGGCTGCGTTCCAGCAGCCGCCGCACGCTGCGGTACAGCTCCCGGCCGTCGACATCATGCCGGCGCGCGACCGCCGTCACGGTAAGGTCGGCGTCTTCCGCCACTGGGAAGGCCGCCTCCTCGTAGGCCCTGCGCACGTGCGCGGCCGCCACCGCCTCCCAGTCCACGGCGCGAGATATCGCCAGGAAAATCTGGTCGACCATGTGCACCCTGGTGGCCTCGGCGGAGATCGGCGCGTACAGCGACCCGGCCTGCGCGGCCGCGGATGCCAGCGCGGCGTCCAGCCGGTCGGCGGCTCCGTCCTCGCCGACGACGGCCACCTTGACAGCCGCACCGCCGGCCGGCAGATAACCGGCCAGGTACTCGCGTGCGAGAAAGGCGGCATACTCGTCGGCCTTCATGGCCCCTCCGCCGAGCACGGCGGTCAGGGCCGGCTGGCCTTCGCTGGTCACCGTCATCACCTCAGCGCTCGGGCCCGTTCGCGAACGACACGCCCCAGTAGCGCTGCTGCTGGCCCGTCCGGGCGACGGTGGTGAGCACGCCGGACGAGCGCGTCCCGCTGCTGGCGTGCCAGCGCAGTGCCCGGCCGTCCTTCGTCTTCGCCGCGCCGCTCTGGTCGAGCAGGTACAGGTCACGGGAAAATTCCTGCCGGGTGTACTCCCTCGCCTGGCCGGGCAGCAGCGTCAGCACATCCCAGACGTCGACCAGGCGCACGACCGCATCAGGCTTCTTCCGCCCGCTGGCGACCACCAGGTCGTAGCCTGCGGCGAGACTCTCAAGGAACTGCTCGGCACGAAACCGGGCCGGGCGCTGTTGCACGGCTGCTAGCAGGCCGAGCAAGACCGAGGGACGCAATCGTCGTTCCCTCTTGCGGTCGATTTCCACGACGGAATCGCCGGGCAGGACGCGGACAATGGACGGGTAACTCAGCAGCCGCTCGTCTTCCTCGTACAGGGCCACGCCGCGCTCGGGAGCCATCGCCAGCAACTCCTTGGCATACTCGCCCGAGGCCAGGTAGGCCGTCTCGTCGATGTCGAAGCTGTCGCGTGCCTGCTGCGCGAACGAGCGCAGGTCGTCGGCGAGGCCGACGGCCGCGTCGAGCGCGCGGCGCAGGTCGCGCACCTGGCCATTGGCCGCGGCGGCCCTGGCCTTGCGCAGCTCCCGCGTCACCGTGCCGGCGGATTTGAGCGCGGATTCTGCCTTGCCCTGGGTCAGGCTCAGCGCGGCCTCGAAGGTCGTCTCTGGCTCCACGGCCGATCTCCTCGGGTCTGCTCGGGGGGTGGTGCTCGCGCCTCAGCGCATAGCAGAACCGTACCCGGCAACGAGGACAGTGCGGTGCCGATCACGTAGTCGCGGCAGTGGTGCCGTTTGTCGCGGTCGTGGCCGTCGTATTGACCGGCGCGCGCGGTGCCGCGCTGTCGGTCCCGGACGCTATCGTGCCGACCATGACGACCGTGCTCCCCGGTGAGATCGACCTCGGATCTGTGCAGGCTGCCGTCGGCCCGGCCGCGTGGGCCGCGGCGCATCGCGTGCTGGCCGAGCGGACCGGCGGACAGGTCATGTGGCGTCCCGCCGATACCGCGCTGCAGGGATACCTGCAGGCCAGCGACGGCTTCTATGAGACGACGATCTTCCTGGCTCCCGGCCCGAGGCTGCGGTTCATCGAGAGCTCGTGCACCTGCCGGCGCGTGACCGACTGCGAGCACGCGGCGACCCTGACGCTGGCAGCCGCGCAGGCGTGCGGTCAGGACATCTCGGATAAGGTGCCGCTTCCGTGGGAGCGCTCGCTCGCCGCGCTGCTTCCGGGAGGGAACGACGCGTCCCCAGGCCAGGCAAGTCGGACACCACTCGCGGTCGAGGTGTCGATCCGGGACACTGACGAGGCCAGGCGGACGCGGGAGGGTGCGAGCCGGCCGCCGGCCCGGCTGATCATCGACGCGCGCCTGGTTCAGCCGGGCAGGAACGGCACCTGGGTCGCGGGCCAGGTCGGCTGGGGCAAGCTCGACTCGCTTCGGTACTACGGCGGCTATGACCGTGAGCACATCCGCCTGCTGAAGGAGCTGTACTCGACCTACCTGTCGGGCCACACGGGCTACCACACCAGCGACCAGCGCTACATCGACCTGGCGCGGTTCGAGTCGCGGCACCTGTGGCCGCTGCTTGAGGAGGCAGCCGCCATCGGGCTGGCGCTGGTTTACCCGCGGCGGCTCGGACGTCTCCCGGCCTGCGGCGCCGCGGAACTGTGCCTGGACGTAACCGGCGGCTCCCGGCCGGGAGAGCTGGTGATCAGCCCGGTGATCCGGGTCGACGGCGGGCCGGCTGATGTGGTGCCCGTCCGGTTCGTCGGGTCGACGGGACACGGCGTCGTCTACGCCAGCCGCGCGGACGTCGAGCGGGGCGTGAGCGTCCCCGGCTGGCGGTTCGGGCTGGCCTCGCTCGGCCGGCGCACGAGCAGGGAACTGCAGGATCTCGCGCTGGCCAGCGGACGGTTGACGGTTCCGGCGGCCGAGGAGGGCAGGTTCCGGTCCGAGTACTACCCGCGGCTGCGGCAGGCGACGACGGTCATATCCTCGGACGAGTCATTCACTCCGCCGGCGATCTCGGCACCGACCCTGGTGCTCGGCGCCGACTACGGTCCGGGCCATTGCGTGGACGTCAGCCTCGAGTGGCTGTACCAGGTCGGGGACTCGGCGCACCGGGTGCCGCTCCGGGCGGCCCCCGACGCAAGGGACGCGGGTTACCGCGACGCGGCAGCAGAGCGCGCCATCCTGGACGGCCTCGCAGCCGAGCCGCTGGCGCAGTTCGGCCTGGCCGGCGCCGACAACGGTGACCACGATGACCGGCTCCCGCTGCCCTTGCCGGACGGCTCCGCGATCAAGCCAGCCGCACAGCTTACCGGGATCGACACGATGCGGTTCAGCACGGAGCTGCTGCCGCTGCTGTCCGGCCAGCCAGGCATCGAGGTGGCGATCACCGGCGAGCCCGCGGACTACCGTGAGGTCAGCGACTCGCTGCGGATCGGAGTGTCGGCCGACGAGATCTCCGGCGAGCACGACTGGTTCGACCTCGGCGTGACCATCACCGTGGATGGTCAGAAGGTGCCGTTCACGACCGTGTTCGTGGCCCTGAGCCGCGGCGAATCGCATCTGCTGCTCGACGACGGCGGGTACTTCTCGCTGGACAAGCCGGAGCTGCAGGCGCTGGCACGGCTGATCGAGGAAGCGCGGACACTGGCTGACTGGCCGGGCAGCCAGCTGCGGATCAGCAGGTTCCAGGCTGATCTGTGGGGTGAGCTGGCCTCGCTCGGTCTAGTCGAGCGGCAGGCGGCGGCCTGGCAGCGCCAGGTCGACGGCCTGCTCTCCGTCGGCGGCGGCGACGTGCAGCAGGCCGAGACGCCGGCCGCGCTGACCGCGCAGCTGCGGCCGTATCAGGCGGACGGCTTCCAGTGGCTGGCGTTCCTGTGGGCCAGCCGGCTCGGCGGGATCCTTGCCGACGACATGGGCCTGGGCAAGACGCTGCAGTCTCTGGCGCTGATCTGCCACGCCCGGGCGGCTGAGCCCGCAGCGCCGCCGTTCCTGATCGTGGCTCCGACGAGCGTGGTGTCGAACTGGGCCAGCGAAGTGACGCGGTTCGCGCCCGGACTGCGGGTCGCGGTGATCACCGAGACGCTGGCGCGCAGTGGCGGCGACCTTGCCTCGATCGCCGCGCGGGCCGACGCGGTGATCACCACGTATGCACTGCTGCGGATGGACAGTGCCCGTTACTCCGCCGTGCAGTGGTCCGGGCTGATCCTGGACGAGGCGCAGAACGTCAAGAACCACCAGTCGCGCGTCTACCAGTGCGCGCGCCAGCTGCCCGCGCCATTCAAACTGGCGATCACCGGCACTCCGATGGAGAACAACCTCATGGAACTGTGGTCGCTGCTGTCGATCACGGCGCCGGGGCTGTTCCCGAGCCCAACGCGATTCGCGGAGTACTATGCCCGCCCGATCGAGCGGCGCGGCCAGACCGAGCTGCTGGCGCAGCTACGGCGGCGGATCAAGCCGCTGGTCAAGCGCCGGACCAAGGAGCAGGTCGCCGCCGACCTGCCGGCCAAGCAGGAGCAGGTGCTGGAGGTGGACCTGCACCCGCGGCACCGCAAGCTGTATCAGACGTACCTGCAGCGCGAGCGGCAGAAGGTGCTCGGTCTCATTGGTGACCTGAACGCCAACCGGTTCACGATCCTGCGCTCGCTGACGTTGCTGCGGCAGCTGAGCCTCCATGCCGGGCTGGTCGACCCCGCCAGCCAGGACATACCGTGCGCGAAGATCGATGCGCTATTGGGTCAGCTCACCGAAGTGGCCGGCGGCGGGCACCGCGCGCTGGTGTTCAGCCAGTTCACCGGGTTCCTGGCGCGGGTGCGAGCGCGACTGGAGGCGGCCGGCCTGGAGTACTGCTACCTGGACGGGTCGACCCGCGACCGTGCGCTCGTCGTGGAGCGGTTCAAGAGCGGAGCGGCTCCGGTGTTCCTGATCAGCCTGAAGGCAGGCGGCTTCGGGCTGAACCTGACCGAGGCGGACTACTGCTTCCTCCTCGATCCGTGGTGGAACCCGGCCACCGAGGCGCAGGCCGTCGACCGGACGCACCGGATCGGCCAGACGCGCAACGTCGTCGTGTACCGGCTCATCTCGGCCGGCACCATCGAGGAGAAGGTCATGGCGCTGAAGGCCCGGAAGGCGCAGCTGTTCGCCAGCGTCATCGACAGCGGCAACGAGTTCGGCGGTCCGCTCGACGCGGACGACATCCGCGGCCTGTTCTCGTAGCCCCCGTCAGTGTGGCGGCACGAGCTGGGCAAAAGGATCAGGCCAATACAGGGTCGCTACGGTCGGGCGGTCCAGAGCGCGGAGATGGGCAGGCAGCCTATTCCGTCGCCGAAGCTGAGCGACTCCTCTCCGCAGTAGAGGACGTAACCAGCATGCATCCGGGAACCGAGCTTCTCCTTGAGGTAGCGAAGTCCGTGCAGGTCTTCGGGCCGGATGGTCTGCGCTGACTTCACCTCGATGCCGACGATCCGCCCGGTACTGTCCTCCAGGACCGCATCGACCTCGCGGCCTTCGCGATCGTGATAGTGAAACAAGCTCGCCGACGTCTCGGCCCATGTCAGCTGGCGGGCGAGCTCGCTCATGACGAAATTCTCCATCAGGCCGCCTCCTTGCCCGGCGCCGCCGGGAGCCTGAAGGTAATTCACCAATCCGGAGTCCACGAACATCAGCTTGGGCGCACGCATGACGCGGCCCGTAGCGCCCGAGGACCAGGCGGGGATCAGCTGGATGACGTAGATCGTTTCCAGGATCTGGATGTAGCGGCGGACGGTCGGCTCCGTAATCGTCAGTTCACGCGCCAGGCTCGCCATGTTGAGCAGGCAACCGCAGCGCCCGCCGAGAAGTGCGATCAGCCGGCGCATGTCTGCTACCCGCTCGATATCTGCGACCTGTCTGACATCCCGCACCATGATGTCGTTCAGGTAGCTGGAGAAGAAGCGGTTGCGGCGCCTAGGGGTGTCCCGGCGGAACGCGTCGGGGTAGCCGCCGCGCGCGACTCGCGCAAGGTAGCCGGCTTTGCTGAGCCCAGTGTTCCTAGCCTGGAGCAAGGCGCCGGCGCTGAAGACCGCATCGACGAACCCGTCCGGCTCACTGTCGATCTCTCCTTGCGACAAGGGCCAGAGTTCGATCGTTTCTGACCTGCCGGGAAGTGCGTCCGGGATGCTCTGCAGTGCCAGCAAGCGGGCCGAGCCCGTCAGGATGAACCGGCCGGGCCGCGGGTCGCGGTCCACGGCGTTCTTAATCGCCAGCCACAGATCAGGAACGCGCTGAACCTCATCGATGAGCATCAGTCCATCGAAGTCCAGGAAGCCGACGGGATCCTCCGCCGCCGCCAGCCGGGTCTGGGGATCGTCCAGGAACCGCGCGGTCCAGCGAGGCGCCTCCCGCAGCACTCGCTCGGCAAGAGTGCTCTTTCCTACCTGCCGCGCGCCGTTGAGGATCACCACGCGAGTATCTGCTAGGGCCTCCGCGACCAGCGCCGCAGCATGCCTCGGGACGTACTCAACGGCCGTCTTCATAAGGCAACCATATCCGTCGGCTTTAGATCTGCGGACATTCTGTTTTAGATCTGCGGACGTCCGGCTTCAGATCTGCGGACATTTAGCTTCAGATCCGCGGACGTCCTGCTTCAGGCCTGCCCGGCGTGTCGGCTGAAGTGCTCGGCCGACTCGCGGCACTGTATTCCTTATGCCAACGCCGGAGTTGCTTGACCGTGTTCGCGAGTTGCGGGAAGGCGGGTACACGCCAAAGGAGATCGCCCGCGCGCTGAAGATGCCGCCTAGTGCGGTTGCGCCGCTCGTCAGGTCAGTCGCCGCCGCTCAAGGGCGGACCCGGCAGGACGCGCTGATCGGATGCTGGATCAATCCAGGCTGGTCATCCAGCGTCAAGGCACCGGATCGGCCGGACTGGCCCGGATCGGCCGCGGCGGAACTCACCGGTCACTCGGGGCTGGTGACCGTGCTGGTCGCCAGGGACCGGGGCGGGTCGATGGCCGGGGTCTGCTTCTACCTGGTGGACACCTGGTGCCTGGGACTGAAGGACGCTGCCGGGCCGCGGTCGATGGACCGACGGCGGCTTGGCGGGTTCATCCGGCAGATCTTCGGCGCATGGGACGAGCCGGCCGTGCAGGTGCCGCTGGAGCTTGGGCGGCAGATCGTCTACGGCGCGATCGGCTACGCCAGCGAGCTGGGGTTCGAGCCGCACCAGGACTTCGGGCGGGCAGCGGGTTACCTGGGCGCATGGGACGGGGTATGCGAGCTGACCTTCGGCCGGGACGGGAAGCCGATGTACATCTCCGGGCCGTACGACGACGGGATGGGGATCATCGGTAAGCTGCAGGGCGGCCTTGGCGACGGGAACTACGACTTCGTCCATAGGCTGTCGGGCTGACCGCAGCCCGCCAGCCCGGCCTTGCGGCCGTCGGCATCGGCTGGTAGCGAGCGCACCGGTCGGTATGACAATGACGACGATCAAGGCCGCCTCGCGGTGGTGGCCGGGCGGCGGGGCCGGCCTCATGCGCCCGTTACCCACAGCGGTTCCGGGACGCGGGCGGCGAGATCAGCGATCGCGCCAGATGGCGTCTCGTGCCGCTTGCACGCCTCGATCACGTCGGCGTGCGCAACGCCGGTGATCCCGGTCGTTCCGGGTACCTCGGTGCCGTACCAGCGGGTGAGCAGGCGGCGAACCTGCGCCTCGTCAGCGTGGCCGAAGTGCTCTATGAGATCGACCCGGCCGGGACGCACGACAGCGTCATCCAGCACGTCCGGCGCGTTCGTGGTCATTACCGTCAGCAACCCGTGCGGGGTGGCGATCCCGTCGAGGGCGTTCAGCAGCCCGGACAAGGTGATGCCCGCCGTGTGATCGTCACGCGCAGTGGCAGAGTGAAACACATCGACATCCTCGAGCAGGAGCATAGAGCGCGGGTCAATCTGGCTTGCCACGCGGAGCAGTTCGCCGTCCGCCTTCACGTCGGCCAGCGGCAGGTACCAGACGTCCATGCCGAAATGGCTGGCAATCGCGCGCGCCACACTGGTCTTGCCGGTGCCGGGCGGACCTTCGTACAGGTGGCCGCGATGCCAGGGAATGCACTTGCGCAGGTATTCAGGCTCAGAGTCCAGGAACCTGGCGACGTCAGCGGTGAGCCGCTCCAGCTGGCCAGGCGACAGGATGACGCTGGCTAGGTCACGCGGAGCGAGGCTGTCCAGCCGGGTCCACGAGCCCCGCCGGTCGAGCATCCGGAACGTGGCGGGCCGCGATGCCTGCCTGGAGCGCTGCAGAACCCCGGCAATCTCCGCCAGCAGTGCCTGTCGCCCAGCCAGGGACTGGGCTGTGAACACGATCTCTGGCGGCCTGGCACGGGTGCTGTCTCTGCCCTCGTCGGAGTCGTCGCGGACGTGGACCTTGATCGGGTGACCAGCGACGGTGAAGGCCTGCACTCGCGCACCGTCGTAGCGGAGCCGCAGCTCTGGTTCTGCTGCCCGGCGATCCGGCGGAAACTCGTCGGCGAACTCGTCAAAGCCGCGCCGCCCCGTCCAGGCGACCAGCGCGCGCTGCTCCCTGAGCGTCATCAGGCCCAGGACCCACTCGTGCAGGTCGTCATATATCTCGTCGTTGCCGGGAACCTTCACCGTGTAGCACGCCTGAACCTGGTAGCGCCGCCGCAGCTTGCTGGCGATAGGCCAGGCGACCTGGGCCCCTGCCAGCAGCAGGGCAAGCCTCGGGGCTCGCGCCCGGAGGGCTGCAATCAGCTGATCCGTATCCGTCACGTGAGGATGGCAGGAGTCGAACCTGCCGCCTTCTGGGTGCATGTCAGCTTCCGGGTGCACGCCAGACGCTCCGCAAGATGAGCTTCATCCCCGACTTCGTCCCTGCCCACGCGGGCCAGGACTGGTACACCCCGCGCGGCCGGAGGATCACCGCGCGCGGTTGCTGCGCCAGAGCATTCCCAAATAGCGCCCGGTAGAGCACTATAGAGCGGCATAGATCGTCAAGCTTCTCCACCGTAGGGCAGAGAGCGGGCGCTGTCGAATGCTTAATCCTGGACTTCCCGCCCGCGGCAGCGATGGTGTCCTGCCGATTACGTCCAGAGCGTCGAGACCGTCGCGCAGCCAGGCGAGATGCCGGGCATCGGATGCGGTAGCAGTCGCGGATGCCTTGACCTCGATTCCGATGAGCGTACCGTTGGCGGTCTCGACGAGAAGGTCGATCTCGCGGCGACCGTGCTCCTCACGCGAGTGATACAGGCGGGGACCGAGCGGGCTGACGGCCAGGTCGGCGCGCAGCTGAGCGGCGACGAACGTGTCTATCAGACGGCCGAGCATGCCTGGTCCATACAAGATGGCCTCTCGGCCCAGGCCTAGGACGGCAGCCACCAGGGCGGGATCCACCAGGGCGGGATCCACCAGGTAGCGCTTGGGCATCTTCGCCAGCCGCTTGATTCGGTTGGAGAACCACGCCGGAACCAGATCGTGAGGCGGAGCACCGTCCCAGCGCGCCGCACAGCCGTCGTGGTCTTGCCCGCCGCGTCCTTAAGTGCCGACTTTCGGCTTTCGGCGGCTACCGGTACCTGTTTCCGACGGCATGCGACGCCCGGATTCGACGCGGCGAGGAAGTTCATGCAGCCGCCCGACGGTGACGCAAGCGGAAGGCGGTGAGCATGGCCATGCGACCCTGGTCTGGCATAGGCACGCTGTTGCTAGCGGGAGCGGCCGGCTGTGCACTTGCCCGTTCCCGGAAGACGGCAGGTCAGGGGAAAGACGATCGCGGTGACCACTGCGACAGCCGAACCGGCGAGGTACAGCTCCTGGTAGCTGGCGTAGCGGATGGCCAGGGCGCCGAGGGCCTGGAGGGGAGCCTGCGGGCCGAAGAAGACGAGCGTGACGGCAGCGGAGACCCGGCCCTGCAATTCCGGCGGAGTGCGGCGCTGCGCGAGGCTCAGCAGGGCCAGGAACAGCCAGGGCAGCGCGAACCCGAGCACGACCGAGCCGGCGATCGCGAGCGGAAGCCAGCCGGTGGCGCGCATCGCGTTGCCGACGGCGAAGTTCGCCATCCCGAGGACGGCCAGCCACCGCTCCCCGGCATATCGCAGCAGCCGGCCGCTGACCATGCTGGCAGCAATCGAGCCGGCACCGAGCCCGGCGCTGAATACGCCGAGGAAACTGGGCGGCTCGCCGACGCCCTGGACGAGGCTGTACTGCGCGGCGACCAGGACGGCGGAAAAGCTCATGACCACTGATGCCGCCGCGAGCAGCCGGCGTAGCTCCGGCGTGCGGCGGATGTGGCCGAAACCAGCGAGCAGGTCGGCCCGCCACTGGGCCGGCCGGGGAACTGGCCTGGCTTCCCGCAGCCGGATCCGGGCGAGCATCACCGCCGCGACGACGAAGGTGAGCGCATCGAAAGCGCTCACGATCCCGCCGCCGGCCAGCGCGAACAGGCCCGCGCCGAAGAGCGGCGACACGAGTCGGCCGGCCTCCTGGAAGCCGAGACTCCACCCGTTCAGTTCCTGCCGCAACTGCGGCGAGAGCATCACCGCGAACAGCGCGTTCTCAGCCGGACCGGAGAGCGTCAAGTGGATGCCATACCAGGTCATCACGGCGAAGATGATCCAGGCCGAACCGGGCCCGGCGACGGCGAGAAGCGGCAGCACCAGCGCGGCGGAGACGAGGTTCAGACAGACAAGGAACCTGCGGCGGCGTACCCGGTCGGCGACCACTCCGGCCAGCGGTCCGGCCAGGGAGGGCGCGTAGACGCAGACCGATACCAGGGCCGCCTCGCTGCTGCTTCCGGTGAGGGACTTGACCCAGATGCCCGCCGCCAGGGACAGGGCGTTGTTGCCGATCACCGACACGGCCAGGCCCGCCAGGTACAGCCGTCCGTTGCGGCGCTCCGCACCCACGGCGCCAGCGCTGCGACGCCGGGTAATTACCGAATTCCGATATTCGGATTCTGATTTACTGCGACTATTGAATGGCCGGATTTCTCTTTCTGCCACCCGTTAAGTCTGCCGTCTAATAGACGATATAGGCAATAGCAGAATTGCCGCAGTAAATGCAA